>JBOIEM010000168.1:0-4996 GCA_050741115.1 Burkholderiales bacterium | reverse complement strand
GGTCGGACGCGAGCCACTCGCGGAACGGCTCGCGGAAGTGCTCGAAGCCGGAGATCAGCAGGCCGCCGAGCGCCGCGGCGAGAACGAGCGCCAGGATCGTTCGGCGGCGGGTGTCGGGGTCGGCTTTCTGGATTTCGTTCATCCTGGATTCCCGCCTTCGCGGGAATGACAAATTGCGCGGGAATGACTGCGTATCACTGTTGCTTCGCCACCTGCGGCAAGGCGTGAATGTCCATGGCCCAGTCGAGCGCCGAACGGCACCATTGCTGCTTCCTCGGGCGTAACTCGGCGCGCTGGCGAATGGTCCCGATGCGGAGTCCATAGACCTGCGGGTCGGTGGGAGTGGTCGAATAGATCGGCGTGCCGCACTCGGGGCAGAACCCCTGCATGCGCTTGTTCCCGCTCTCGGCCGACTTGACGTAGGTCTTCAGTTTCCCGCCGCTCAGCTTGAATCCATCCTTCGGGGTCGGCACCACCACCCGGAACGCCGAGCCCGTCAGAGTCTGGCAATCCGTGCAATGGCAGATCGAGACCTTCTCCGGGTCGATCTCTGCGGTGAAGGTAACGTTGCCGCAATGACATCCGCCGTCGATTTTCATGGCACGCTCCTGTCAATCGCCACCGTTTACGCTTCCCCGTCACCCTACCCTCTCCCGCCAGGGGAGAGGGGAAGTTAGATGATAATGCGCCGATGCCCTTGATATCTCGATATCTTCCGGCGGAGGCCGACACGCTCGCCCTTGGCGCCGAACTGGCCCCCCATCTCGAGCCGGGTCTCGTGATCTACCTATCCGGCGAATTGGGCGCGGGGAAAACCACCTTCGCCCGGGGCATTCTGCGCGGGCTCGGATATGACGGGCGGGTAAAGAGCCCCTCGTTTGCGCTGGTTGAACCTTATACGTTTTCTAGGTTATACTTGTATCACTTTGATTTTTATCGGTTCACCGATCCACGGGAATTGGGAGAAGCCGGCTTCAGGGAGCACTTCAATCCCGAGACGGTCTGCCTCGTGGAGTGGCCCGAAAACGCCGCGGGCGTGGTGCCCCCGGCCGACATAAGAATCGAACTGAAGATTGCGGGAGCGGGGAGGCAGCTGGAGATCGACGCCGACACGGAGGCTGGCAGGCGTTGTTTGAAGCACTTGAAACATTAGGTATTTCCCGCGGCCGCGCGCTGGCACGGCCGTCCCTTTTCGTCACGCTCTTTTTCCTCGCGGTTGGGTTCCAGGCCGGCTTTTCTGCCCCGGCCGCGGCGCAGTCCGGAGGGACGCAGATCACGGCCGCCCGCACGTGGCCGGCGCCGGACTACACGCGGATCACGCTCGAGAGCCAGGAAGCGATCAAGTACTCGGTCCTGAGCTTGAAGGATCCCGAACGCCTGGCGGTGGATCTGGAAGACGTCGAGGTCACCGCGGCTCTCTCCGGACTCACGGAGAAGATCGCGGCAAACGATCCCTACATCAAAGGCATGCGCATAGGGAAATTCAAGCCCGGGGTGGTGCGCCTGGCGTTCGATCTCAAGAGCGAGATCAAGCCGCAGGTGTTCACGCTGGCGCCGATCGGCGACTACGGCCACCGCCTGGTGATCGACGTCTATCCCCTCGAACCGCCCGACCCCCTGCTCGTCTTCCTCGACAAGCTGCAGGCGCAGGGCGAAGACGGGGCCGCGCCGCCCGCGGCGGACGCCAAAGGAAAAGGCCCTGCCGCCCGCACGGCGCCCCGGCGTCCCGACGCCGCCCGCCTCATTATCGTCGTGCTGGATCCCGGCCACGGCGGGGAGGATCCGGGCGCCCTGGGCCGCCGCGGCACCCACGAGAAGAACGTGACGCTCGCCATCGCGCAGAAGCTCAAGGCGCGCATCGACAAGGAGCCCAACATGCGCGCGGTGCTCACTCGCGAGGGCGACTACTACCTGCCGCTGCAGATGCGCGTGGAAAAAGCGCAGCGGGTGCGCGCCGATCTCTTCGTCTCGATCCACGCCGACGCGTTCATCCGCCCGCATGCGCGCGGGGCCTCGGTATTCGCGCTTTCCGAGAAGGGCGCGACCTCGGCTGCGGCGAGCTGGCTGGCCAATCGCGAGAACGCCGCGGATCTCATCGGCGGAGTCAATGTCCAGGGCAAGGACCGCTATCTCAAGATGACGCTCGCCGATCTCTCGCTGACGGCGCAGATCAACGACAGCCTGAAGGCCGGGCGGGCGGTGCTGGCCGAGCTGGGCGGCGTCAACGACTTGCACAAGGCGGACGTCGAGCAGGCCGGCTTCGCGGTGCTGAAGGCACCCGACATTCCCTCGATCCTGGTGGAGACGGCCTTCATCAGCAATCCGGAGGAAGAGCAGAGGCTGCGGAGCACCGCCTACCAGAACAAGGTCGCGGAGGCGATCTTCAACGGCATCAAGCGCTACTTCGCGAAGAACCCGCCGGTGGCGCGGGATCGCATCGCCTTGATCCAGTGACGACTGACGGCAAAAAAACTTACGTCGTCCCCGCGGAGTCGGGGACCCAGGGGAAATCCGGACTTCCTGGATGCCCGCCGGGGCGGGCATGACGAGAGTGAGCCCGCTCAGACTCCATTCAGCAACTCTCTGCCTCACCCTTCTACTTGCAGCATCTCCCGCCCTCGCGGTCGTCCAGGGGCGTGTGGTATCCGTCCATGACGGCGACACGCTGACGGTCCTGATCGAGCGCCGCCAGGTGCACGTGCGGCTCGTGGACATCGACGCGCCCGAGCTGCGCCAGCCGTACGGCACGCGCTCCCGCCAATCGCTCTCCAGCCTCTGCTTCGGGAAGGTGGCGGCGCTCGACGTCCGTGGCCGGGACCGCTTTAACCGGACGCTCGCCCGCGTCACCTGTGCCGGCGCGGACGCGAATGCCGAGCAGGTGCGCCGGGGCTTTGCGTGGACTTTCGTCCGCTACGCCCGGGCGGATTCCCCCTTGTTCGCCATCGAGCGCGAGGCGCGCGCCGCTCACCGCGGCCTGTGGCAGGATCCCGCGCCGGTTGCGCCCTGGGACTGGCGGAACCACATCCGGGAGTCTTCCCGCCGCACCGGCTCTCGCGCGGGTTTTTGAAATGAGATACCGCCTGATCCTCGCCATGATCGTGGCGCTCGTCGTAAGCGCCTCGTATTTCATGCAGTCGAGCGAAAACCCCATCACCGGCGAGATCCAGCGCGTCGCGCTCTCGCCCGACCAGGAAATCGCGCTCGGGCTGCAGTCCGCCCCGCAGATGGCGGCGAGATTCGGCGGCATCACGCGCAACGAGCGGGCCTCCGCCCTCGTCAAGAACGTCGGCCAGCGCCTGGTCGCCCGTTCGGTGGCGGGGAAATCCCCGTACCGGTTCTCGTTCCACGTGCTCGCCGACGCGAAAACCATCAACGCGTTCGCGCTGCCGGGCGGTCCCGTCTTCATCACCGAGGGGCTGCTGCGGCTGCTGCGCACCGAGGGCGAGGTGGCCGCTGTGCTCGGCCACGAGATCGGCCACGTCGTCGCGCGCCACGGCGCGGAGCACCTCGCGAAGCAGCAGCTCACGCAGGGCCTGGTCGGCGCGGTCGCCGTCGGCAGCGGCGACTACGGCACCGCGCAGATGGCGCAGGTGATCGGGAGCCTCGTCAACATGAAATACGGGCGCGACGACGAGCTCGAGTCGGACGCCCTCGGCGTGAGGATCATGGGGGAAGCGGGCTACGATCCGCGCTCGATGCTGAGAGTGATGGAAGTGCTGGCGCGCGCCTCCGCGGGCGCGCGCCAGCCGGATATGCTGTCCACGCATCCGAATCCCGGCAACCGGGCGGAACGCATCCAGGCGGAGATCGCGAAGCGCTTTCCGGGCGGGATCCCGGAGGGACTTACAGGTTGACGGTTATTCTCGCCGAGGCGCTCAATCGAGCGCTTTGACGATGTCCTCGACGACCTTCTTCGCGTCGCCGAAGACCATCATGGTCTTGTCCAGGTAGAAGAGGGGATTGTCGAGGCCCGCGTAGCCCGCCGCCATCGAGCGCTTGTTGACGAGCACGGTGCGCGACCGGGCGACTTCCAGGATCGGCATGCCGTAGATCGGGCTGCCCTTCTCGTGCGCGAGGGGGTTCACCACGTCGTTCGCGCCCAGCACCAGCACGACATCGGTCGTGCCGAACTCGCTGTTGATGTCCTCCATCTCGAACACCTGGTCGTACGGCACCTCGGCCTCCGCCAGCAGCACGTTCATGTGGCCCGGCATCCGCCCCGCGACCGGGTGGATCGCGTAGCGCACGTTGACGCCCTTCGCGGCGAGCTTCTGCGCCATTTCCTTCACCGCGTGCTGCGCGCGCGCGACCGCGAGACCGTAGCCCGGCACGATGATGACCGACTCCGCGTTCGACATGAGGAACGCAGCGTCGTCCGCGGAGCCCGAGCGCACCGTCTTCTGCCCCGCGCCGGCCGCGGCCGCGCCCTCCGCCGCGCCGAAGCCGCCCAGGATCACGCTGATGAAGGAGCGGTTCATCGCCTTGCACATGATGTAGGAGAGGATCGCGCCCGAAGAGCCCACCAGCGAGCCGGCGATGATCAGCATCGAGTTGTTGAGCGAGAATCCGATGCCCGCCGCCGCCCATCCCGAGTAGGAGTTGAGCATCGAGATCACCACCGGCATGTCCGCGCCGCCGATTGGGATGATGATGAGCACTCCCAGCACGAACGCGATCGCGGTCATGACGGCGAACGCCGTCCACGCCTTGTCCTCGGCGAGGAAGAAAGCGGCGCCGAAGCCGATCATCACCAGGGCGAGGGCGAGGTTCAGCCAGTGCTGCGCGGGGAACACCACCGGCGCCGACGAGAACAGGCGAAAGTGCTTGCCCAGCCCGGCGAGCTTGCCGAAGGCGATCACCGAGCCCGAGAACGTGATCGCGCCGACGAAGGTGCCGATGAAGAGCTCGAGCTTGTTGCCCTTGGGCAGCGGATCGGCGATACCGAAGGCCGCGGGATTATTGACCGCAGCGATGGCAATCAGCACCGCCGCCATGC
>JBOIEM010000167.1:0-7212 GCA_050741115.1 Burkholderiales bacterium | reverse complement strand
GTGCTGCAGGGGCACGAATCCACGCTTCCCGTGACGCTGCGCGACATGGTCTACCACACGCAGTGCGTCGCGCGCGGCTCGAAGCGCGCCTTCATCATCGGCGACATGCCGTTCGGCAGCTTCCAGGTGTCGCCGGAGAAAACCCTCCGCAACGGCGCGGAGATCATGGCGGCCGGCGCGCACATGGTGAAAATCGAGGGCGGGCGGCCGATGCTCGACACCATCGAATTCCTCACCGAGCGCGGCATCCCGGTATGCGGGCACCTGGGCTTGACGCCGCAGTCGGTCCATGCGCTCGGCGGCTACCGCGTCCAGGGCAGGGCGGAAAGCGACGCGCAGCGCCTGCTGCGGGAAGCGAAGGAGCTTCAGAAAGCGGGCGCCGGCATGATCGTGCTGGAGGCCATCCCCGCCGCGCTCGCACGCGACGTTACTGCTGCATTGACGATACCTACCATCGGCATCGGCGCCGGCGTCGACTGCTCGGGGCAGGTGCTGGTGCTGCACGACATGCTCGACGTCTATCCCGGGAAAAAGGCAAAGTTCGTCAAGAACTTCCTGCGCGACGGCGGCTCGATCCAGGGCGCGGTCGAGCTCTACGTCAAGGAAGTGAAGTCCAAGGCCTTTCCCGGACCCGAACATTCGTTCTAGGAGGAATTTGACGGGCGTTCGGCCCGCCAAATTCCTTATTCCAGAAATCGAATATGATTCAAAATTAAGGATTCGGGTCCCCGGATTCGTCCAGAGGAAGGGGGAGCCCGATGTCCTGTTGCGTGCGCCGAGCCTCAGGCCCGAATCCTATGGATGTAATTCATTCCGCAGCCGACCTGCGCGCTCGCCTGCAGCGCGAGCCGAATAACGTGTTCGTGCCCACCATGGGCAACCTGCACGACGGGCACATCCAGCTCATCAACATCGCCAAGCCGCGCGCGGCGTGCACGGTCGTGAGCATCATCGTGAACCGCCTGCAGTTCGGCCCGCGCGAGGACTTCGACCGTTACCCGCGCACGCTCGAGGCGGACGGCGCGCGGCTGAAGGCGGCGGGGGTGGACGTCCTCTTCGTGCCGGACGAAAGGGAGATTTACCCCGAGCGCCAGACGTTCGTGGTCGAGCCCTCGGACCTGCAATACATCCTGGAGGGCGCGCACCGGCCGGGCCACTTTCGCGGCGTCGCCACCGTCGTGCTGAAGCTCTTCAACCTGGTGATGCCGCACTCGGCGATCTTCGGCAAGAAGGACTACCAGCAGTACCTCGTGCTGCGCGACATGGTGAGGCAGTTCGCGCTCCCGATCGAGATTATTCCCGCCGAGACGGTGCGTGCGCCGGACGGGCTCGCGCTCTCTTCACGCAACGTCTACTTGTCCGCGGAAGAGCGCAAGGAAGCGCCACAGCTCTATGGCGTGCTGAAGAAGGCGCGCGCGGAGATCGAAGCCGGCGCGCGCGATTTCCAGCGCCTCGACCAGCAGGCGATGGCCGAGCTTTCGCGCCGCGGCTGGCAGCCGGACTACGTCGCCGTTCGCCGCCAGGCGGACCTGCGCCAGCCCACCGAGCGCGACCGCGATCTGGTCATCCTGGCGGCTGCGCGGCTCGGCCGCACGCGGCTGATCGACAACGCCGAGGTGACGCTGCCCTGAACGGCGGCCCGTACGCGGACGAGGCGCTCTACGAAGCGAAGGGAGCGGGACGCGACCGGGTGGTGGTGAGCCGGGCCGGGCCCGCCGCCTGACCGGAAAAAAGTGGTGCCGGGAGAGAGAATCGAACTCTCATGGTGTCGCCACCGCGGGATTTTGAGTCCCGTGCGTCTACCAATTCCGCCATCCCGGCCATTGTGAATCTCATGCGGATGGTCATGCCATCATCCGCATCGCGAAACTCCCCTCTCCCATTCCCTCATCCCGTGCCCTTCTCCCAAGGGGAGAAGGGAATCTCGCGTCTCCCCTCTCCCTTCCCTCATTCCGTGCCCTTCTCCCAAGAGGAGAAGGGAATCTCGAGCCTCCCCTCTCCGCTCGGGAGAGGGGCGGGGGTGAGGGATGGAGGGGCGGGGGTGAGGGCTGATCGCGCGGAATTATCCTCCATGCATCCTGACACGGCAACGGAACCGCGCGCCTGAAAAGTATAATCGTCGAGGTGCGCCTCGATGATTTCGACTATGCGCTGCCGCAGGAGCTGATCGCGCAGTTTCCGTCGGCTGAGCGCGGCGCGAGCCGGCTTCTGCATCTCGATGGCAGGACCGGCGCGATTGCGGACCGGCAGTTCCGCGACATCGTGGACCTGGTCGTGCCCGGCGACGTCGTGGTGCGCAACGACACGCGCGTCATCAAGGCGCGGCTGGCGGGCCGCAAGAAAACCGGCGGTCGGGTCGAGGTGATGGTGGAGCGCATCCTCGGAGGGAGCGAAGTCCTCGCGCAGGTCGGCGCGAACCACCCGGCCCGGGTGGGGAGCACGCTGGTATTCGCCGACGCGATCGAGGCGACCGTGCTCGGGCGCGAGCGCGAGTTCTTCCGGCTGCGCTTCGAGGGATGCGACGACGTGCTGGCGCTGCTCGAGCGCCATGGCGCGGTGCCCCTGCCGATGTACATTCAGCGCGCCGCGGGCGAACGCGACGCGGAGCGGTATCAGACCGTCTACGCGCGCGAGCCGGGAGCGGTCGCGGCCCCGACCGCCGGCCTGCATTTCGACGCCTCGCTGCTGCAGGCGCTGCGTGATCGGGGCATTGCGGTCGCAGATCTCACCCTTCACGTGGGCGCCGGCACCTTCCAGCCCGTGCGCGCGCAGGACCTCTCGCTTCACGAGATGCACGGCGAGTGCTACGACGTGCCGCGGGCGACGGTGGATGCCGTCAGCCGGGCGCGCGACGGAGGCGGGCGGGTGCTGGCGGTGGGCACGACGACGCTGCGTGCGCTCGAGACCGCCGCAGCCGGCGGGGAACTGACGCGCGGCCGCGGCGAGACCCGGCTGTTCGTGCTGCCCGGTTATCGCTTCCGCGTGGTCGAGCGCCTGCTCACCAACTTCCACCTGCCGCGCTCGACGCTGCTCATGCTGGTGTCGGCTTTCGGCGGCATGGATAATATCCGCCGCGCGTACCGCCACGCGATCGAGAACCGCTACCGCTTCTACAGCTACGGCGACGCGATGCTCATCGAGCGACAGTGATGGGTGATGGAGGACGAGTGATGAGCGGCCTTGATGCAGTTCCAGATACTGGCGAGTGACGGGCTAGCGCGGCGCGGGAAGCTCGCGCTTCCGCACGGCGTGGTCGACACGCCGGCCTTCATGCCGGTCGGCACCTACGGCGCCGTCAAGACGCTGAGCCCCCAGGAGTTGCGGGATATCGGCGCGCACATCGTGCTCGGCAATACGTTTCATCTCTGGTTACGGCCAGGGGTGGACGTGATCGAGGCGCACGGCGGGCTGCACCGCTTCATGGGCTGGGACGGTCCGGTCCTCACCGACTCCGGGGGTTACCAGGTGTACAGCCTCGGCCCGCTGCGGCGGATTACGGAGGAGGGCGTGAGCTTCCGCTCGCCGGTCGACGGCGACCCCTGCTTCCTCACGCCCGAGGAGTCGATGCGCATCCAGCGCGCGCTCGCCGCGGACATCGTGATGGTGCTCGACGAGTGTACTCCGTACCCCGCGGCGTTCGACCGCGCGCGCGACTCGATGCGGCTTTCGCTACGGTGGGCGGAGCGCTCCCGGCGCGCGCACGAGGGCAACCGCAACGCGCTGTTCGGCATCGTTCAGGGCGGCGTGCACGAGCCGCTGCGCGACGAATCGCTCGCCGGCCTGAAGGCGATCGGCTTCGACGGCTACGCTATCGGCGGGCTGTCGGTGGGCGAACCCAAACGGGAAATGCTGCGGATGCTGAAACACACGGCGCCGCAACTGCCCGCGGACCGGCCGCGCTACCTCATGGGCGTCGGCACGCCCCAGGACATCGTCGCGGCGGTCGAGCGCGGCATCGACCTCTTCGATTGCGTCCTGCCCACGCGCAACGCGCGCAACGGCTGGGTCTACACGCGCCGCGGCGTGGTGAAGCTCAGGAACGCGCGTTACCGCAGCGACGTCAGGCCGCTCGACGAGGAGTGCGGCTGCTACACCTGCCGCCACTTCAGCCGGGCGTATCTCCACCACCTGCAGCGCGTGAACGAGATCCTCGGGGCGCGGCTCAACACGCTGCACAACCTCTTTCATTACCAGGGGCTGATGCGGAGTCTTCGCGCTGCGATCGAGCGCGGCGGCCTCGCCGACTTCATCGCGGAATCCAGGCAGGCGCAGCTCGAATCGGTGTAGAATTCGCCATTTTTCCGGGCGCAATCGCGACCGCCCGAAACACGGAGATGCCATGTTGATCAATCCAGCCTGGGCCCAGGGCGCCCCCGCGGCAGGCGGCGGCTTCGAGAGCCTGATCCTGATCGTGCTCATGTTCGGCGTGCTCTACTTCCTGATGATCCGCCCCCAAATGAAGCGCGCGAAGGAGCACAAGACCATGATTGAAGCCTTGCAGAAGGGCGACGAGGTGGTCGCCGCGGGCGGCATGCTCGGCCGCGTCAGCAAGATCAGCGACAACTACGTGACGCTCGAGATCGCCGACAACGTCGTGATCCAGGTGCAGCGCCCGGCGGTGCAGCTGGTGCTGCCGAAGGGGACGATCAAGAACATCCAGTAATGAACCGCTACTCCCCCTGGCAGTACCTCCTCATCGCCGCCGCGCTGGTGCTGGGCCTGCTCTACACGGTGCCCAACTTCTTCGGCGAGGTGCCGGCGGTGCAGGTGCAGCCGCATCGGGCGGCGCTCAAGGCCGATGCCGCGTTGATGGGCCGCGTCGAGGACATCCTGAGGAAGGGCGGCATCGCTCCCGCCGGAGTGTTCCTGGACGCGGCGAGCGTCAAGGCGCGCTTTGCCGATACCGACGTCCAGCTCAAGGCCAAGGACCTGCTGCAGTCGCAGCTCGGGGAAGACTACGTCGTCGCATTGAACTTGCTCTCCAACAGCCCGCGCTGGCTCGCTTCGATCGGGGCGCTGCCGATGTACCTCGGGCTCGATCTCCGCGGCGGCGTGCATTTCCTGCTGCAGGTGGACATGAAGGCGGCGATCGCCAAGAAGCTGGAGGCGACGCTCAATGACATTCGCGGGAGCCTGCGGGATAAGCGGATCCAGTACACCGGCGTGACGCGCGAGGGGCAGGCGGTCACGGTGCGCTTCCGCGAGCAGTCGATGCGCGAGAAGGGCCTGCAGGAAATCTCGCGCTCGCTGCCCGATCTCGACTTGAGGACCGTCGACGACGGGGGCGAGGTCCGCATCGTCGCCACGCTGAAGCCCGAGGCGCAGAAGAAGACGCAGGATTACTCGCTGCGGCAGAACATCACGACGCTGCGCAACCGCGTCAACGAGCTGGGCGTCGCGGAGCCCATCATCCAGCAGCAGGGCGCGGACCGCGTGGTGGTGCAACTACCCGGTGTGCAGGACACCGCCAAGGCAAAGGACATCCTCGGGCGCACGGCGACGCTCGAAGTGAGGATGGTGGACGACGACGCGACCAACAATCCGGCGGTGATCCAGGCGGCGCTGGCGGGGCAGGTGCCCTTCGGCGACGAGCTCTACATCGAGCGCGGCGGCGCCCCGGTCCTGGTGCGGAAGCAGGTGGTGCTGACCGGCGACCGCATCAACGACGCGCAGCCGGGCTTCGACAGCCAGACCGGCGAGCCGGCGGTGCACATCAACCTCGACGGCACCGGCGCGCGCATCTTCCAGCAGGTCACGCGCGAGAACGTGGGCAAGCGCATGGCGATCCTGCTGTTCGAGAAGGGCAAGGGCGAGGTGGTGACGGCGCCGGTGATCCGCAGCGAGATCCCGGGCGGCCGCGTGCAGATCAGCGGGCGCATGACGACGCAGGAGGCGCACGACGTTGCGCTGCTGCTGCGCGCCGGCGCGCTTGCCGCGCCGATGGAGATCATCGAGGAGCGCACGGTCGGACCCTCGCTCGGAGCGGAGAACATCCGCATCGGGTTCCAGTCCACGTGGTACGGGTTCACCGCGATCGCGGTGTACATGATCGCCTACTACATGCTGGTCGGGGTGTTCTCGGTCGTCGCGCTTGCCGCCAACGTCCTGTTTCTGGTCGCACTGCTCTCCATGCTCCAGGCGACGCTGACGCTGCCCGGCATGGCCGGCATCGCCCTCACCATCGGCATGGCGATCGACGCCAACGTGCTGATCAACGAGCGCATCCGCGAGGAGCTGCGCAACGGCAACACGCCGCAGGCGGCGATTCATGCCGGCTACGAGAGGGCGTGGGCGACGATTCTCGACTCCAATATCACCACTCTCATCGCGGGGCTCTTCCTGTTCCTGCTGGGCTCCGGGCCGGTGAAGGGTTTCGCGGTGGTGCTGTGCCTGGGGATTCTTACCTCCCAGTTCAGCGCGGTAATGGTCTCGCGGGCCATGGTCAATCTCTACTACGGCAGCCGCCGCCGGCTCGAAAAGGTCTCTATCGGCCAGGTCTGGCGCCCGCAGGCGGCCACCAAAGTATGAAGGCGGGAGAGTAGCCATGGAATGGTTCCGCATCAAGCGCGACATCCCGTTCATGCGCTATGCGCTGATCTTCAACGTGATCTCGCTCGTCACGTTCCTGATCGCGGCGGGATCACTCGCCATCCGGGGGCTCCATCTCGGCGTGGATTTCACCGGCGGTACCGTGATGGAGGTGGCCTACGCCCACGCGGCCGACCTCGGCAGGATCCGCGAGTCCATGGCGCGACTCGGCTTCACCGACGCGTCCGTGCAGACCTTCGGCACCTCGCGCGACGTGCTGATCCGGCTTCCCCTGAAGCAGGGGGTGAGCAGCGCCAAGCTCTCGGAGCAGGTGATGCAGGAGCTCAAGAAGGACGATGCGCGGGTCGAGATGCGCCGCGTCGAGTTCGTCGGGCCGCAGGTGGGACGCGAGCTGCTCGAAAACGGCGCTCTGGCGCTGCTGTTCGTGTCGCTGGGGATCGTCGCCTATCTCGCATTCAGATTCGAGTGGAAGTTCGGTGTCGCGACGATCATCGCGAACCTCCATGACACCGTGATCATCGTCGGCTTCTTCTCGATCTTCCAATGGGAGTTCTCGCTGCCGGTGCTGGCCGCGGTGCTGGCGATCCTCGGCTACTCGGTGAACGAGTCGGTGGTGGTATTCGACCGGGTGCGCGAAGTGTTCCGCAACCGCAGGATGCGCAA
>JBOIEM010000166.1:0-5819 GCA_050741115.1 Burkholderiales bacterium | reverse complement strand
GCGCCGAGCGCCCCCTCCAGGATCCGGTTGAGCCACGGCGCGATCCGCAGCTCAGCGAGCGGGTCGTAGCCGGCCCCGGGTGCCCGTTGCGCGCGGCGGGAGAGGTACATGAAAGGCAGCAGCAGGGCGACGAAAGAGGTTATTCTAACGATCTCCAGGCCCGCCTCCAGGACTCTGGATCCGAGCTCGCGCGCGCTGTAGCGCCGCAAGTGGCCCGCGCGCACGTCGAACTCGCTCCACAGCGACGGATGCTGCGGCACGGTGAGGAGCACGCCGCCGCCGGGGACCGCCGCCGCGCGCAGCTCCGCGAGCACCGCGCGGTCGTCCTCGATGTGCTCGATGACGTCGAAGGCGCCCACCACGTCGAACTCGCCCCGGAACGGGATGCGCCGCGCGTCCATCTGCATGAGGCTCGCGCCCGGCACCCGGGCGGCCGCAAACGCGAGGCCCTCGGACGCCGCCTCGCTTCCCGAAAGTTTCAGAGCCGGGAATGCGGCGCCGATCCCGGCCAGCACGAAGCCGGTGCCGCACCCGACTTCGAGCACATTGCGCGCTCCGGGAAAATAGCGCCGGATCGACCACGCAATGAGGCGGTTGCGCGCCCGGAACCAGAAATTGCCCGCCTCCAGCCGCGCCAGCTCCGCGAAGTGCGCCGGGTCATAGCCGGGCGCGCCCCGCGTGTGCTCGGGTGCGAACGCCGGATAACCGCCGACCCGCGAGGGTTCGTAGCCGCACTGCGGGCAGCGCCATCCCATCATCACCCCGCCAACCGTGCTGGCGCCGTACATTTCCCCTCTCCGCTCGGGAGAGGGGGAAGGGGTGAGGGCGGGGAGCGCCGATGCTTCGAACGTCGAGCCGCAATGGAGGCACAGCCTCAACCCTGGCTCCCGACGACGATTCCGATGCAGATAAGCGCGACGCCCGCGATCTTCGGCCCGGTCAGCGGCTCGTCGAAGAAGTAGGCCGACGCGACCATCACCAGCACGAACGCGAGGCTCATGAAGGGATAGGCGTGGGAGAGGTCGAGCTTGGTCATCGCCGCCATCCACGCCACCGCGGCAAGGAGCGACGCCGCCAGCGCGGAGGCGATCCACGGGTTGATCAGGAGCTGCGCGAGGAACCCGAGCCGGGCGGCGGCGTCCGCCGGAAGCGCGCCGGCGGCGATCACCTGCCACTTGATGACGACCTGGGCGTAGACCATCAGAAGGATCGTGCACGCCACGTAGACGTAGCTCATGGGATCACCCGGTGGTAGACATCGACGGGATTGCGGAAACGGAATCCCAGCGACGCATAAAGGTTGAGCGCCGCGAGGTTGGCGGCCGAGATCGAGCTGGTGAGCTCCCGCGCGCCCTGCCGCGCGAGATCGGCGCAGACCGCGCTCCACAGGTGCCGGGCGAGCCCGCGGCCACGGTGCTTTTCGCCGAGCGCGTGCAGCACGAGCTTGCCGCCGTCGTGCGCGACGAAGCCCGCGAGCTCGCCCTCCCACGTGAGGCCGTAGACCTGGCCGGAGCGGTGCAGCGTTCTCAGCCAGTTTTCGTAGCGCAGGTCGGCGCGCGCGCGCTCCACGTTGAAATCGCGGTGGAAGCGCCCCTGCTGGAACGCGCCGCGGCAGAGCGCCAGCAGCGGCTCCAGCGCGGCATCCCGCGTCGCGCCCGCGGCCGGGTGCGGCTGCGGCTTGAAATCGCGCGCGGCGCAGAACGGCTCGATCAGGGTGTCGCAGTAGTAGAAACCGTGCGCGTGCAGGACGCGCTTGTCGGCGACGGGATTCACCCGGACGGTGTAATGCCCGGCGGCGCGCGCCTGCGCCAGGACTTCCGGCGCCGCCGAGGCGAGCTCGTACGCCTCGCAGCCGAGCGCCGCGCTGTCCCACGGCACGCGCTCAATCGGTCCTGCGGCCGCCATCGAAAGTGGTGTTCATCACGACGTAGAGGGGGCGTTTCTTCGCTTCGTCGAAGGTCTTGCCGAGATAGATGCCGATCACGCCGAGGATGGCGATGATGACGCCGCCGATGAAGTAGATCGATGCGATGAGGCTCGCCCACCCGGTGATCGGCGAGCCGTAGAGAGCCGCCCGCACGATGATATAGATTCCGTAGAGAAACGCGAGTAGCGCGAGCACGAAGCCGAAGCGCACCGCCAGCCGCAGCGGCTTGTCGGAATAGGCGATGATGGTGTCGGAGGCGAGCCGCAGCAGCTTCGCCATGGTATAGGTCGAGGGGCCGGCGTACCGCTCGTCGTGCGGGACATCGATCGCCGTGGTCGGGAACCCCATCCACCTCACCTGGCCGCCGAAAAACCGCAGCTGCTCCCGCATCTGGCGCAGGCTCGCGACCACCTTGCGCGAGATCATGCGGAAGTTCCCGCTTCTCCCGTCGTACTCGATGTCGGCGAGCCAGCTGAAGACGCGATAGAACAGCCACGACCCAAGACGCTTCGCCCTGGTGTCGGCACGGCGCCCCCGGCGAGCGAGCACCACGTCATAACCCTCCCGCGCTTTGGCGTAAAGCCGCGGGATTTCCTCGGGGCGGTCCTGCAGGTCGCAGTCCATCACCACCACCCAGTCCCCGTCGCAGTGGTCGAGCCCCGCGGTGATGCCGTAGTGCTGGCCGAAGTTGCGGCTGAACTGGATGCCCTTCACCCGCGCGTCGCGGCGCGCGAGGTCGCGGATGATTTCCCAGGAGCGGTCCCCTCCGCAGTCCTCGACCATGATGATCTCGAAGTCCTGCGTGATGCCCGAGAGCGCGGCGGCGAGCCTGCGGTAGAGCTCCTCGAGGCAGCCCTCGGCGCGGTAGACTGGCGTGACGATGGAGATGTGCGCCATCGCTATCGCCCGGCGGGCGCGAACTGGATGCGGTAGAGCTTGTCGTAGAGCCCGCCGCGCTCGAGCAGCTCGCGGTGGGTGCCGGTCTCGACGATGCGGCCGCGGTCGAGCACCACGATGCGGTCCGCGTTCTCGACGGTCGAGAGCCGGTGCGCGATGACGATGGTGGTGCGCCCGCGCATCAGCGCCTCGAGCGCCGCCTGCACGTGGCGTTCCGATTCGGTATCGAGCGCGGAGGTCGCCTCGTCGAGCACCAGCACCGGCGCGTTCTTGAGCAGCGCGCGCGCGATCGCCAGCCGCTGGCGCTGCCCTCCCGAGAGCTTCACCCCGTTCTCGCCGACGAGGGTCGCGAGCCCCTGCGGCAGGTCGCGGATGAATTCCATCGCGTGCGCCGCCTCGGCCGCGGCGGTGACCTCGCTCTCCGCGGCGCCGTTCATGGCGCCGTAGGCGATATTCGCCGCCACCGTGTCGTTGAACAGCACCACGTCCTGCGACACCAGCGCGATGTTGGCCCGCAGGCTCCTCAACGTGAGGCTTTCCAGGTCGTGGCCGTCGAGCAGCACGCGCCCGCGGCTCGGGTGGTAGAACCGCGGCACCAGGTTCGCGAGCGTCGTCTTGCCCGCGCCCGAGGGCCCGACCAGCGCCACGGTCTGGCCGGGCGCGACGGTGACATCGATCGCCTCGAGCGCGAGGCGCGCGGGGTCGCCGTAGTGAAAGCTCGCGTTCTCGAGGCGGATCTCGCCCCGCGCGCGCGCGAGCGTGTGCGTGCCGCGGTCGGGCTCCGCCTCCTCGTCGATCAGCCGGAACACGCTCTCGGCGGCCGCGAGCCCCCTCTGGAGATACTCGTTGATGTCGGTCACGCGCTTCAGGGGCGCCATCAGCAGGAGCATCCCGGTGACGAACGCCGCGAACTCGCCGACCGAAAGCTGCGCGGAGCTCGACTGCGCCATCGCGAACCAGATGACGAGCGCGAGCGCGACCGCCGCGATGAGTTGCACGACGGGCGCGCTCGCCGCGACCGCCACGGCCTGCTTCATCAGGTGACGCCGCACGTGGTTCGCCTCCTCATCGAAGCGCCGGCTCTCGTAGGCCTGCCCTCCGAACAGCTTCACGACCTTGTGCCCCCCGATCGCCTCCTCGATCACCTGCGTGATGCTGCCCATCGCGTTCTGCACCTCGCGGCTCGACCGGCGCAGCCGGACGCTCAGCACCTGCACCACCGCGACGACGAGCGGCGCCATCGCCAGCGCGAACAGCGTGAGCCTCCAGTTGAGCCACAGCAGGTAGCCGAGCAGCCCCGCGATCATGAGCGCGTCCCGGAACACGAGGGTGAGCGCGCTGGTGGCGGCGACCGTGACCTGGGTCACGTCGAAAGTGAGCTTGGAGATCAGCGCGCCGGAGGGCTGCCGCTCGTAGAACGCGGCGGGAGCCGCCAGGAGCTTCGCGAACATGGCGTTGCGGAGATCGGTCACGAGCCGCGTGCCCACCCAGTTGATGCCGTAGGCGGCGACAAAGGCGGACAGGCCGCGCACGACGAAGAGCAGGATGATCGCCGCCGGCAGCCATTGCATCACGACCGCGTCGCGCTCGATGAAGGTGCCCTCGATGAGCGGCTTCGCCAGCGCCGGCAGCACCGGCGTCGTCGCCGCGTACACCACCATTCCGAGGATGCCCAGCAGGAACACGCGCCAGTACGGCTTGACGTGGCGCAGCAGCCGCAGATAGAGCGCGGTATTGGTCATGACCGCGGAACAATAACAAACCCCGGCGCAAAAGAGAAACGGCGACGACTTCGGTTTTTCCCGGAGCCGGGGCGCTAGCGGAAGGTGTACTGCGCGGTCGCGAAGATCGAGCGCTCCGGCTGCGGATAGGCGAAGAACGTCGGCGTGAAGGAATCGAACACGCCGTAGTTGAAGTATTTCTCGTTGAACAGGTTCTTCACCCCGGCCCCGAGCAGCCAGCCGGCGCTCTCGTAAGCGAGCTTGAGGTCGACCACCGTGTACGCCGGCATCTTGCGGCCGAAAGTATGGGTCTCGTCGCCGTCGAATACTTGCTCGCCGACGTAGGTCGCCACGATGTCCGCTCGCGCGCGCGGCGCGAACGCCCAGCCGGCGCCGGCGTTGGCGGCATGGCGCGGCACGAGCGGAACCTCGTTACCGGCGATCGGCACGCCGCCGAAGTCGCCGGAGCGGAATTCCGACACGGCGTAGGTGTAATTCACGAAGAGATCGAACGATCGGGCGAAGCGCCATTTGCCCTCCGCCTCCACGCCGTGGCGGCGCGTCGGCGGCAGGTTGCGGTTGACGAAGGCCCCAGGGTCGAAGAACAGCTCGTTCTCGATGTCCATGTGATAGAGGGCGAGCCGGTAGGTGCCCGGCCCGGAGCGGATATCGAGCCCGATCTCGCGGTCCTTGGAGGTCTGCGGCTCGAGCAGGCTCACTACGCCGGTAAACAGGTTGTAGACGTCGTTGACGTTGGGCACGCGGAAGCTCGAGCCGAGCTTGCCGTAGACGGAGAGTGCCGCGTTTACACGATAGCGCGCTCCGATTTCGTACGCGGACAGGTCGCGCGTGCGCTCATCCGATTGGCCCGGATTGGCGAGGTCGGTGACGCCGTACTCCACGCGGTGCAGCCGCCCGCCGAGGGACAGGTTCCACGAATCTCCGATCGCCGTCGAGTTTTGCAGATAGGCGGCCTGGTTGCGCTGGAACGCGTCCGGTTGCCGGGGCTGGCCGGACACGGAAGTCCGGTTCTCGAACGACCAGTCGTCCCAGTCCACTCCCACGACCAGGTTGTGCCGCCAGCCGCCGAGGCGATGTGGCAGCTTCAGCCGCGGCGAGAACGACCACACGCTGGTATCGGAGTCGATGGGGCTGCCGATGATGCTGGCCCGGATGTTCTTTTCGCGGTAGCCCAGGTCGGCGGCGAGATTCCCCGCGCCGATTCCCCATTCGCCGCCGGCGACGACAAACCCGCCGCTGCGGTTGCTGAAATC
>JBOIEM010000165.1:0-7389 GCA_050741115.1 Burkholderiales bacterium | reverse complement strand
ACGACCCCCTGCATCCCGCGGTGCTGGGCCTCCTCGCCGGCATCATCAGGACCGCGGACCGGGCCAAGGTGCCGGTCGCGCTGTGCGGCGAGATGGCGGGCGACGTCACGCTGACGCGCCTGCTGCTCGCCTTCGGGCTGCGCCAGTACTCGATGCACACCGCGCACCTGCTCGACGTGAAGCAGATCATCCTCAAGTCCAGCTTCTCGCGATTGAGGCCGCTCGCGCAGAGGATGCTGCGCGCGAGCGACCCGGAGAAGCTGCACGCGCTGCTCGAGCGCCTCAATAACGGTTAAATCCGGACGCTCCGCGCCGGTTTAACTCCGCGCGTTGGAGCGGACGCGACAGCGCAGCTCAACGCGCGGGATTTGACATCCCCTCCCCGAGCGGGTAAGGTTGCCTCCGCTTCCAGCCGCGCCGATTTGATATTCAGCTTGCGGGCGCGTTACAAATCCGGCTAAAGAGAAAACATCCCAGTTTTTTCCGACCCGGCCCGCGCAAGCTCGCCGGGTTTTTGATTTTATGGATACCGGGATCGCGTCAAGATCGATTGGCGTCGTTTCACCGCAGACCGCGCGATTCAGCGAGCCGGTCCGGCTCAAGAGCGGAGCGGTGATGGACGAGTACGAGCTCGTCTTCGAGACCTACGGCAGCCTCGCCCCCGACCGCTCCAACGCGGTGCTGGTGTGCCACGCGCTGAACGCCGCCCACCACGTCGCCGGCCGCTACGCCGACGACCCGCAGAACGTCGGCTGGTGGGACAACATGATCGGTCCCGGCAAGCCGCTGGACACCGACCGCTTTTTCGTCGTTGGCGTGAACAATCTCGGCGGCTGCCACGGCTCGACAGGGCCGAGGAGCGTGAATCCCCGCACCGGCAGGCCGTGGGGCGCGGATTTCCCGGTGGTGACGGTGGAGGACTGGGTCGCGACCCAGGCGCGGCTCGCGGACCATCTGGGCATCGCGCGCTTTGCCGCCGTGATCGGCGGCAGCCTCGGCGCGATGCAGGCCCTGCAGTGGACGATCAGCTATCCCGAGCGTGTGCGGCACTCGATCGTGATCGCCTGCGCCCCCAACCTGTCGGCGCAGAACATCGCCTTCAACGAGGTCGCGCGGCAGGCGATCATCACCGACCCGGATTTCCACGGCGGGCATTACTACGAGCACAACACCCAGCCGACGCGCGGCCTGCGCGTCGCGCGCATGGTCGGGCACATCACCTATCTTTCGGACGACGAGATGGCGGCCAAGTTCGGCCGGCAGCTGAAGAACGGGAAGCCGGGCTATTCGTTCGACACGGATTTCGAGATCGAGTCCTATCTCCAGCACCAGGGCCGCAAATTCTCGGAGTACTTCGACGCCAACACCTATCTCCGCATCACCAAGGTGCTCGATTATTTCGACCCCGCGCTGGAGCACGGCGGAAACCTCGCGCAGGCGCTCGCGCCGGCCCGCGCGAAATTCCTCGTCGTCTCGTTCACCACCGACTGGCGCTTCTCGCCCGAGCGCTCGCGCGAGATCGTGAAGGCGCTGCTCGACAACCGTCTCGACGTCAGCTACGCCGAGATCAACGCGCCGCACGGGCACGACGCGTTCCTGCTGGAGGACCCGCGCTACCACCGCCTGATCGCGGCTTATTTCGACCGCGTGGGCAAGGAATCCGGCGCGTGACGAGCGGCAGCGGGACCATCGCGCAGCGCCCGGATTTCGCCGCGATCGCCGGCTGGGTCACCCTGGGCTCCTCCGTGCTCGACCTCGGCTGCGGCGACGGCGGCCTGCTGCATTACCTGCGCGAAAGCCGCCAGGTCACGGGCTACGGGGTGGAGATCGACGACGACGGCGTGGCCGAGTGCGTGACGAACGGCGTCAACGTCATCCAGACCGACCTCGACCGGGGGCTGTCGGACTTCGAAGACCGGTCGTTCGACTACGTGATCCTCTCGCTCACGCTGCAGACGGTGAAGAACACCGAGCGCGTCGTCGCGGATATGCTCCGCGTCGGACGCGAGGGCATCGTCACCTTCCCCAATTTCGGCTACTGGAAGAACCGGCTGCAGGTGATCGGCGGGCACATGCCGGTGTCGGACAACCTGCCCTACGACTGGCACAACACCCCCAACCGGCACCTGTGCACGATCGCGGATTTCGAGCGCTTCTGCGCGGGGCGCGGCGTGAAGATCCTCGAGCGCAAGGTGCTGACGCGCGGGCGCGCGGTCACGATGCTGCCGAACCTGTTCGGCAGCCTCGCCGTCTATCGCTTTCAAAGGGCGTGACGCGCCGTAAGACACTCCGCGTGGCGGTCGCCGGCGGCTCGATGGGCGGGTTGACGACGGCGCTTCTGCTTCGCGACCTGGGCCACGAGGTCGACGTCTTCGAGCGCTCGCGCGGCGAGCTGACCGGGTTCGGGGCGGGTATCGTCGCGCACGAGGTGAGCGTCCGCTATTTCGTGGGGCGGGCGTCGACCGCACCCGACCAGATGACCCTTCCGGTCCGCACCTACCGTCTGCTCGATGGGTCCGGTGCATTGCTCTTCGAGGAACCGGTCAACTATCGCTTCATGTCCTGGGGGACCCTGTACCGTGCCCTGCTCGCCGAGTTCGGGCGGACCCGCTACCACCAGGGCGAGGCGCTCGTCGGGTTCAGTCAGGACGAGGATTGCGTCGCCTTGCGCTTCGCGAGCGGGAGCGAAGAGCGGTACGACCTGCTCGTGCTGGCGGACGGCGTCCTGTCGACGGGCCGGCAGCGGCTTTTCCCCGGCGTCGAGCCGGTCTACTCCGGCTATGTCGCGTGGCGCGGCACCGTCGCCGAGCGCGATATTCCAGCCCGCGTTCTCGAGCGCATCGACGGCACGCTCACCTACGCGCTCGTCCCGAACAGCCACATTCTCGTTTATCCGATCCCCGGGACGGACGGCCGCACCGACCGTGGCCACCGGCTCTGGAATTTCGTCTGGTACCGCAACGTCGAGAAGGGCGCGCCCCTCGATGAGCTGATGACCGATCGCGACGGCATTCCGCACTCGGTCTCGCTCCGTCCGGGCCGGGTCCAGGAGCGCTACGTGCGCGAGCTGAAGGCGCTGGCCGCGGCCCGCCTGCCCGAGGAGGTCGCCGCGGTCGTGGCGGCAACCGAACAGCCGTTCATCCAGGTGGTGACGGACGTCGAATCGCCCCGCATGGCCGTCGGCCGGGTCTGCATCCTGGGGGACGCGGCATTCGCGGCGCGGCCGCACGCGGCGGCCGGCACCGCCAAGGCGGCGGAGAACGCGTGGACGCTGGCCGAGGCGATTCAGGCGCTCGACGGCGAGCTCCCCGGCGCGCTCGAATCATGGTCCGCGCACCAGACCGCGCTCGGTTCGAGCCTCGTCGCGCGGGCACGCCGCATTGGGGAGGGCTCGCAGTTTCGCTGCGACTGGCGGCCCGGCGACCCGGGCCTCCGGTTCGGACTCTACCAGCCCGGAGATTCGTCGGTCTGGAAGCGCGCGCCGCGCCCCGTCCTCTCGCGCGCCTGACCGAGGCGCCTCATCCGGCACCCTCCTTGCCTGCCGAGCCGATCGACAGATCGGCAAGTCCGGAGCGGATCATGAACCAGAACAGGATCACGCCGGGCAACGCGGCGAGCGTGGTCAGCAGGTAGAAGTTCACATAGCCGATCGCGTCGATCATCGCTCCCGCGCTCGTCCCGGTGAGGAACCGGCCGGCGATGCTCGCCAAGGCGGAGAGAAGCGCATACTGGGTCGCGGTGAAACGCAGGTTGCACAGCGCGGAGAGGTAGGCGACCACGGTCACGCCGCCGATGCCGCTGGCGAAATTCTCGAAACCGACCGCCGCAGCCATGCCGACATTGGTATGGCCCGCCGCCGCCAGCGCGGCGAAGCTCAGATTCGACACCGCCATCAGGATCAGGCTCACCAGGACGGCGCGCTTCATTCCCAGCTGCGCGTAGAGGATTCCGCCGATGAAAATGCCGATCAGCAGGGCAACGAAGCCGACGCCGACGTCGTAGAACGCCACCTCGTCATTGGTAAAGCCGAGATCCTGGAACAGCAGGCGCAGCGTGAGGTTGGCGAGGGTGTCGCCGATCTTGTGAATGAGCACGAACAGCAGGACGACGAGCGCCCCCTGACGTCTCAGGAACTCGGTCAGCGGGCTGAAGTAGGCGATGATGGCCTCGACCAGGCCGCGCGGCTTGGCGGGCTCGCGGTGCCGGAGCGGCTCACCCATGAGCACACCGACCAGCATCGCCGGAAGCGCGAAGGCGGCGCAGGCCAGATAGGCGGCGGTCCAGCCGAACCGGGCGGCGAGGATCAAAGCCAGGGCGCCGGCTGCCGCGGCGCCGATCCGCCAGCCATATTGCGACATGCCGGAGCCGGCGCCGAGCTGGCGCGGCTCGAGCAATTCGATGCGATAGGCGTCGATGATGATGTCGAACGTGGCGCCGGCCACGCCCATGGTGATCGCGGCGATCGCGACCACATAGAGCGAGTCGCCCGGGTCGGCGATTCCGAGTAACGCGACGGCAGCCATGACCAGCACCCCGACCAGCCACAGCCAGCTGCACCGCTGCCCGAACCTTCCGATCACCGGCAACCGGACGTTGTCGACGATCGGCGCCCACAGGAACTTGAGGTTGTAGGCGAGAAAGGTGAGCGCAAACGCGGTCACCGCGCTCTTGTTGATGCCGTGCTGGGCGAGGCGCGTGGTGAGAGTCGCGCCGATCATCGCGAAGGTGAAGCCGGAAGAGATGCCCAGGAACAGGGCGGCGAGCGGCGCGGACTCGAAATACGGCCTGATACCCTCCGGCAGCCGGCTGCGCAGTCCGCTAAGCCAGGGGGTAGTCATATTCGATCGTGAGCGGCGCGTGGTCCGAGAAGCGCTTTGCCTTGTAGATCGCCGCGCGCTTCGCCGTTGTGGCGAGTCGCGGCGTGGCGATATGGTAATCGATGCGCCATCCCACGTTCTTGGCCCAGGCCTGCCCGCGATTGCTCCACCACGTATAGGCTGCCCCGGTCGTCTCGGGGTGCAGCCGGCGATACACGTCCACCCATCCCAGCTCGTCGAACACTCGCGTGAGCCACGCCCGCTCTTCCGGCAGGAAGCCGGAATTCTTCTGGTTCGAGCGCCAGTTCTTCAGGTCGATTTCCCGGTGCGCGATGTTCCAGTCGCCGCACAGGAGGACCTCCCGGCCTTCCGCCGCGAGCTTCTTCAGGTGCGGAAGAAAATGGTCCATGAAGCGGATCTTGGCGCGCTGGCGGTGGGCGCCGGCGGAGCCCGAGGGGAGATAGACAGAAACGACGCTCAATGCGCCCAGATCGACGCGCAGGTAGCGGCCCTCGCTGTCGACCTCGCGGATGCCGACGCCCTCGATTACGCGGTCCGGCACGCGCCGGCAGTACAGACCGACCCCGCTATAGCCTTTCTTCTCCGCGTAATGGAAGTAGCCGTGGAACCGGCCCGGTGCGCGCATCGCCTCCGACAGATCGGCGGCCTGGGCCTTGATCTCCTGCACGCACACGGCGTCGGCGCGCTGGCGCGCCATCCATTTGAGGAAATCCTTGCGCGACGCGGAGCGGATGCCGTTCAGGTTAAGCGTTATAATTTTCATCGCTCATGGACTTCCGGCAGGAATTCATCCGCTTCACGATTGAGCAGAAGGTGTTGCGCTTCGGCGAGTTCAAAACCAAGGCGGGGCGCCTGTCGCCCTATTTTTTCGATGCTGGGCTATTCTACGACGGCAAGGCTCTGAAGCGGCTCGCTCAGTTCTACGCGAAGGCCATTCGGGCTGCAGATATTCAGTTCGATATGCTATTCGGACCCGCCTACAAGGGCATCCCGCTAGTGGCAGCGGTCGCAATTGCACTGGCTGATGACGCTGAGAGCAGCCAGACCTCAGGGACAACCTCAAGCTACAGCTTTAACCGTAAGGAAGCAAAAGATCACGGCGAGGGTGGAACCGTGATCGGCGCGCCGCTCGCGGGCCGGGTGCTCATCGTGGACGACGTGATATCGGCCGGCACCTCGGTGCGCGAGTCTGTCAACCTGATCCGGGCCTCGAACGCTGTTCCCTGCGGGGTCGCGATTGCGCTCGACCGCATGGAGCGCGGGAGCGGGAATTTGTCCGCGGTGCAGGAGGTGCGCGCGAACTATAATATCCCGGTGATCAGCATCGCGACGCTCGACGATCTGATGGCGTATCTGAGGACCGAGCCGCGGCACGCGCAGCAGCTCGACGCGGTCGGCCGTTATCGCGACCAATATGGAGTCTCGGCCCATGCGTGATAGACCCAGTGCTCTCGTCGCCGCAGCGCTTGCGGTTGCGCTCGCGGCCGTGTTTGCAGGAACCGCCCCGGCCCAGCAGCCGAAGAAGGGCAAGATCATCTGCTGGAAAGACAAGAGCGGAAAGGTCGTCGGCTGCGGGGACAAGGTGCCGCCCGAATTCGAGGACGCCGCAACGAAAGAGCTCGATCGCCGCGGCGTGACGCGCAAGACCACCGAAACCGCCGAGGAGCAGGCGAGGCAGGCGGCCCGGGACGAGGCAATGGCGAAGCAGAAGGAGGAGGAGAAGAAGCGCCTCGCCGAGCAGCGGCGGCGGGACCAGGCGCTGCTCAACACCTACGCGAACGATAGAGAGATCGACCAGCGGCGCGATCGCGAGCTGCAGGAAGTGGACCGGCTTCTCGGCCAGCTCGAGGGATTGCGCAAGGGCGCGGCCACCCGTCGCACCGACGCCGAGGGGCGCCTCGCGGCGTCCGAAAAAGCGAGGAAGCCGGCCGATCCGATCAAGGACGAGGTCGCGCGCGCCGAGGCGGACCAGGCCAGGCTCGATAAGAGCATCGCCGCCAAGAACAAGGAGAAGGAGGACATCCGCGCGCGCTACGCGCAGACCAAGCAGCGCTACCTGGAGCTCGGGGGCACCCGCGCCCAGGCCGCGGCAGCGCCCTCAAAAAAATAAAGCGCGCTAGCCTGCCAGCTTGCGCTTCAGGATTTCGGTCACCTGCTGGGGATTCGCCTTCCCCTTGGTGAGCTTCATCACCTGCCCCACCAGCGAGTTGAAAGCCCTGTCCTTGCCGGACCGGTAATCCTCGACCTGTCTTGCGTTCGCGGCGATCACCTGGTCGCAGAATTTTTCCAGCTCGCCGCTGTCGGAGATCTGCTTCAGGCCGCGCTTTGCGATGATCGCGTCGGCGTCGCCCTCGCCCTCCCACATCGCATCGAACACTTCCTTCGCCATCTTGCTCGAGAGCGTTCCGTCGGACATGCGCCTTGCCAAGGCTTGAAGCAGCTCGGGCGGGATACGGCTCTGCGCGATATCCAGATTCTGCTCGTTCAGCTTCTCGCTGAGCGGTCCGGTGATCAGGTTCGCGAGCGTGGCGCGGTTCGAGGACCCGGCGAA
>JBOIEM010000164.1:0-4548 GCA_050741115.1 Burkholderiales bacterium | reverse complement strand
CCACCACCTGCTGGCCCCAGGCCTCGGTCAGCTTGACGCCGAAGAGCCGCGCGAGCGTGTCGTTGCCGCCACCGGGCGGATACGGAACGATCAAGCGGATCGGCTTCGTCGGATAAGTTTGTGCCAGCGCGGCGTGTCCCAAACTTATCAACAGGAAACCGAACAATGCGACGGTGAAGCGCTTCATGCTTGTTCCGTCACGATTCACTATCCAACTCCCAAGTTGTCGTTCGTGCCGCTGTACGCTCGCTAGATTGCCACAAACCCCTGACCGGTGGCCAGCAGGAAAATCCGCTACAATCGCGCACCAATGACTGCACCCCGCATAGCGCTGGTCCACGCGATGCCAGTAGCGATCGAGCCGGTCGCCTACGTGTTTCGCGAGCTGTGGCCGCAGGCACGCTTGACGCACCTGCTCGACGACTCGCTCCCCGCTGACCTGACCGCGGCCGGCGGCATCACGCCCGCGATGATCGAGCGCTTCATCGGGCTCGCACGCTATTGCGAGAGCTGCGGCGCAGACGCGGTGCTTTTCACCTGCTCGGCGTTCGGCACGGCGATCGATGCCGCCAAGCAGTCGGTCCGGGTGCCGGTGCTGAAGCCCAACGAAGCGATGCTGGAGGAGGCGCTCGCCGCAGGCCCCGACCTGGCGCTGCTCGCCACGTTCGAGCCCAGCATCCCGTCACTCAAGAGGGAATTCGAGGATCTGGCAGCGAGCCGCGGCATCAAGCTGAAGTTGAAGACCCGTGCCGTGCCGGCGGCCATCGCCGCGCTCCAGAAGGGCCGCGCTGCGGAGCACGACCAGTTGATCGCCGCGGCGGCCGCCGAGATCGGCCCGTGCGACGCGCTGGTGCTCGGCCAGTTCTCGATGGCGCGCGCCGCGAACGGGATCCCGGCGAAGCCCGGACGCAAGGTGCTGACCAGCCCGCACTCCGCCGTCGCACGCCTCAAACAAATTTTCGACCCGCGGTAATACGCGTCCCTCCCCTCCTGCCCGAAAATGAATATGACACTTGCCCGCGGCATGCTTTGTTGTGCCGTCGCCACATCGAGCCTGGCTGCGCACGGCCAGTCCTACCCAACCAAACCGGTGCGGGTCGTCGTCGCGTTCGCGGTGGGCGGCTTCGCCGACAGCGTCGCGCGGCTCGTCGGAGTCAAGCTATCCGAGCGGCTGGGGCAGCCGGTGGTGGTGGACAACCGCGGCGGCGCGGGCGGCAACATCGGCAGCCGGATCGTGGCAGGCGCCGCTCCCGACGGCTACACGCTGCTCGTCAATACCGCGGCGATCTCGATTAACGCCAGTCTCTACAAGAACCCCGGGTTCGACATCTACCAGGACTTCGTGCCCGTCGCGCTTACCGGCTCTACGCCCGGCCTCTTCGCGGTGCACGCCTCGAACCCCGCCGGGACGCTTCAGGACCTGATCCGCTCGGCGAAGGGAAGAAACGTAACCTACGCCACGGCCGGGGTCGGAAGCTCGTCCCACCTCGCCGGTGATTACCTGCTGCGCTCGCTCGCCGGCCTCAATGCGACGCACGTGCCCTTCCAGGGCGGCGGCCCCGCCACTGCGGCGGCGCTTGCGAACCAGGTGGAAGTGCTGAGCCTCTCCATGCCGCCCGTCGTGCCTCACATCAAGGCGGGCAGGCTGAAGGGGCTCGCGATCTCGAGCCTGACGCGCGTTGCGGCGCTGCCGGACGTGCCGACCGTCACTGAGGCCGGCTTTCCCGGCTTCGAGGAGCGCTCGTGGGTGGGCTACTTCGCGCCTGCGAAGACTCCCGCCGCGATCGTGAACAGGCTCAACGGAGAGATCAACCCCATCCTCGGCCTGGCGGACGTCAAGTCGCGACTCGACAGCATGGGATTGGAAACGAAACCGGGATCACCGGAGGCGTTCGCGGCTTACCTCAAGTCCGAAGTCGCCAAGTGGGCGAAGATCATCAAGGCCATCGGCATCACCGCGGACTGAGCGGCGGCGTCCGGCCAGTTCCTAGGGGCGGGGCGTTACGTGCCCGCAGCTCGCGCAGGTGCGGCTCTTCTCCGACCCGTAGAATTCCTCGTACGCACGCGACACGGGGTCCGCGTTGTAGTCGGACACGTGCTTGACGCTCTCGTAGAGCGCCTTCCCGCACTTCTCGCAGAACCAGGTGAACCGGTCGCGCTCGCCGGGTCGGCGCTTGCGCTCGAGCACGAGCACGAACGCGTCCGGGGCGAACCGCGGTGAGTGCGGAACGCCCGCCGGGCAGTAGATGATCTCACCCTCCCGAATCACCGCGATCCTCTCCTCGCCCTGCTGCGTGCGGTAGTGGAGGTTCATGTCCCCCTTGATCATGTACATCACCTCGTCGGAGGGGTCGGAGTGAAACTCGCTGCGGTGCTCGCGGCCGCGCGCGACGAAGGCGATCGTGTCATCCGCCTGCCACAGGATCGCCACCGGCTTGACGGCGTTGCGCAGGCCTTCCGTAATGCTCTCCAGGTTCACCGCCCTGAGTTCACTCATTTGGGCCTCCTCATCCCTCATCCCTCGTCCCTCCGCCCTCATCCCTCTGTCACTTCTCACCGAGCAGCGACCTGGCCGTCTTGTTGTAGATCCACTCCTGCTCGGCCGCGGTGAATCCCGGGATCGCGTCCGCCTGCCCGACCTGCCTGGCATCCCCCTTCGGCGCCATGTCGAACGGGTTGTCGGTCCCGACGACGATGTGGTTCGCGCCGACCATGTTGATCAGATGGCGGGTCGAGCGCGGCTCGTGCGTCAGGCAATCGAAATAGAATCGCTTGAAGAGCTCCTTCGGCGAGCTGCAGTTGTTCACCTTCGGCTCGGGGCGGACGTCGTGCCCGTGCACGAAGCGCCCGATCTGGTACGGGACGAAGCCGCCGCCGTGCGCGAGCAGGAAGCGCAGCTTCCTGAGATCATCGAGCGCGCCGCTGAACATGAGGTGAGCGACCATCATCGTGGTATCGAGCGGGAAGCCGATGAAGTTGCGCAGGTAGTAGTTGTCCATCCCGCCCTGCGCGAGGCACTGGTACGGGTGCGTGAAGACGAAGAGCCCAAGCTGCTCGATCGCCTTCAGCACCTTGCGGAATTTCATGTCGGCGAGCGGCAACCCCTCGATCGAGGTCGCAAGCTCGACTGCCTTGAACCGGTAGTCGCGCACCACCCGCTCGAGCTCGGCGATCGCCGCGTCCGGGTCCTGCATCGGAAGGTGCCCCATGCCGCGCAGCCGGTCCGGGTATTTCGCCACCATCTGCGCAATGCCGTCGTTCGCGAGGCGGATGATCTCTCTCCCCGCCTCGGGCTTGAGCCAGTAGAAGTAGATCGGGGGTCCGGCCGAGATCACGGAGACGTCCATCCCGACGCGATCCATCCAGGCGACCTTGGCCTCCGGATCGCAGAATTCGGGCAGCAGCTCCGTCATGCGGCCGTGGGCGTCGAAGTAGCGCTTCCCGTCTCTCATCTCGATCCGCGTCGCGTAGCGCTCGGGATTGCGCTGGATCGCCTGCACGACGGTCTCGGGGATGACGTGGTTGTGCAGGTCGTAGGTCATCCCCCTCTTACCGCCTGATGGCTTCCTGGTGCTGCTCTTCTTTCTGGCCTTCATGCCTTCCTTTCAATGAATCTTTCGTTTCTCCCGGCGAGCTTGGCGGTTCAGCGGTTACTCGGCCTTGATGCCGGCGGCCTTGGCGACTTTCGTCCACTTCGCGATCTCCGCCTTGAGGACGGCGCCGAATTGCTCCGGCGTGCTGCCCACGACGTCCGCGCCGTCGCGCTCGAATACCTTCTTCACTTCCGGCGAATGCAGGATGCGGGCGACTTCGGCGTTCACCTTCGCAAGCACGGGCTTCGGCAACCCGGCCGGGCCGAACATGCCGTTCCAGGGCTCGTGCTCGTAGCCCAGCACGCCCGACTCGGCAAAGGTGGGGATGTCCGGTGCGGCAGCCGACCGACTGGCGCTGGTCACGGCGATCGCTCTCAACCTTCCGGCCCTCACGTGCGGCAACAGGCCGACAGACGTGCCGACGACGAGCTGGATCTGCCCGCCCATCGCCGCCGTCATCGCCGGACCGCCGCCCTTGTACGGCACGTGCAGGAGATCGATCCCGGTCATGTACCTCAGCAGCTCGGCGGTCATGTGAGTGCCGGTGGCCAATCCCGCCGATGCATAGCTCAACTGACCCGGCTTTGCCTTCGCAAGCGCGATCACGTCCTGCAGCGCCTTCACCGGCGCGGACGGGTGCGCCGCCAGCATGTTCGGAAACTTCGAGAGTTGCGCCACGGTGGTGAAATCGCGGATCGCGTCGTACGGCAGCTTGCGCCCCAGGGCCGGATTGATCGAGAACGACGATGCGACCACCATCAAGGTGTACCCGTCCGGCGCCGCCCGCGCGACGAGCTCCGTGCCGGCAATGCCGCTGGAGCCGGGGCGGTTGTCCACGATCACGGGCTGCTTGAACGCCTCGTTCAATCCCTGCGCAACGAGCCGCGCCGTGATATCGGTGGAAGCGCCCGGCGACTGGGGCACGATAATCCGCACCGGCCGCACCGGGTAGCTC
>JBOIEM010000163.1:0-19298 GCA_050741115.1 Burkholderiales bacterium | reverse complement strand
GAGGACTCCCGGCGCTGGATCGCGGAGCACAGGATCTTCGAAGACGGCAAGATGGGTGCGGGCCGCTACGAGGACGCGATCATCTCGCTGGCGGCGTAGAGGCGAACCTGCCGCCGGGCGTCCCGGCGGCACCCGATTGAACCGGCCGGAATCGCCCAGCGGCCGGCTCTGACAGGAGGAGGCACCGTGAAACTATTTGCACGCGTTCCGCTTGCGCTCATGTTCGCGTCGGTCGTGCTCGCCGGCGTCGCTACGGTGTCGCGGGCGCAGGAGCTGCGCCTTTCGACCTTCGTGCCGCCGGTGCACGTGATCTACCGCGAGATCCTGGTCCCCTGGGCCAATGAAGTCGCCAAGGCGACGAATGGCGAAGTGAAGGTGACGCTCTACCCCTCGATGCAGCTGGGCGGCAAGCCGCCGGAACTCTTCCGGCAGGCGAAGGACGGCGTGGTGGATCTCGTGTTCACGCTGCCGGGCTATACCTCACCGGCGTTCCCGCGCACGCAGATGATCGAGCTGCCGGGGCTGAAGCCCGACGGGCTTGCTGCCACCAACATGATGTGGGACCTCCTCGACCCCTATCTTTTGCCCGAGTACGAGGGCACCAAGGTCATCGCCCTGTGGGGCGCGGAGGACGCGGGGCTGATGAGCCGGGGGACGGCGTTCCGCTCGCTCGAGGACGTGAAGGGCAAGCGCATGCGTTCGCCCTCCGCTGCCCAGGCGAAGCAGCTCCAGGTCATGGGCGCCGTCCCGATCGCGGCGCCGATCACGGAGGTCTACCCGGGCCTGGAGCGCGGCGTAATGGACGGCGCCATGGTGCCGTTCACCACCATTCTCGATTTCCGCCTCGGTGAGGTCGCCAGGGGCTTCACCATCTCCGGGCCGATCTTCGGGCGCTCCTCGTTTCTCGTCGTCATGAACAAGAAGAAGTACGACAGCCTGTCGCCCGCCGCCCGCGCCGCCATCGACCGGCTCTCCGGGCGTGAATTGAGCCTCAAGGCGACCGCGGTGTACATCAAGCGCGCCGCGGAAGCCGTGGAAAGCGTGCGCGGCAAGGCCGATGTCGTGACCCTGCCGGTCGAGGAGCAGCGGCGCATCGGCAATGTGCTGCGGCCGATCATCGACGAGTGGATCAAGGAATCGGAGGCGAAGGGCATCCCGGCGCGGGATATGCTGAAGCGGGCCGGCTTCTCCGGGTAGCCGCGCGCCGCGGCCCGCGAGCGCCCATGTTCGACCGCTTCCTGCGCGCGCTTGCTCTCGGCGCGGGCATCGTGTTGCTGGGCCTCCTAGGCCTCGTTCTCTTCGACGTCGTCATGCGCTACGCGCTGCGCCTGCCGTTCCTCGGCGCCTACGAGATGACGGAGCTCGCGATGGTGTTGATCGTGTTCCTCGCGCTTCCCTACTGCGCCGCGACCGGCGGCCACGTCGCGGTGGACGTCCTGTCGCCCGTTCTCGATCGGCCGGGGCTGCGCGGGTTCAATGCCCTCATCCACCTCGCCGGCGCGGCGCTCATGCTGGTCATCGCGTGGCAGGCGACGCGCTACGCCCTGGAATCGGCCGTGCGCGGCGAGGCCACCAACATGCTGCGGATTGCGAAGTTCCCCTTCGAGCTGGTGACGGCGGCGTGCGCGGCGATTTTTGCGCTCGTTCTGCTCGGGCAAGCCTGGAAGGCGCTGCGGCCTCCGAAGCAGCCTGAATCCCGCCGATGAGCCCGACCGCGGCGGGCGTGATCGGCATGGTGGCGCTGCTCGCGCTTCTCTTCGTGCGCATGCCGATCGGGATCGCCATGGCGCTGGTGGGCGCCATCGGTTTCGCGGCCCTCAACTCGGTCGACGCGGCGCTGCACATGCTGGGCTCCTACCCGTATTCCTATGGAGCGGTGCAGGCGCTGTCGGTGATTCCACTCTTCGTGCTGATGGGCAACTTTGCCGTGGTGTCGGGCATGAGCAGCGATCTCTTCGCCGCTGCCTACGCCTGGATGGGGCACCGGCGCGGCGGGCTCGCCTCCGCGACGGTCCTCGCCTGCGCCGGGTTCGCCGCCCTCTCGGGCTCGTCGGTCGCCTCCGCCATCACCATGGGGCGCGTGACGCTGCCCGAGATGCGGCGCTATCGCTACGATCCGCGGCTCGCGACCGGGGTGGTGGCGGCAGGCGGCACGCTCGGCATCCTGATCCCGCCCTCCACCGTGCTCGTGATCTACGGCATCCTCACCGAGCAATCCATCGGCAAGCTCTTCCTCGCCGGCTTCCTGCCCGGCTTGCTTCTGACCGCGCTTTTCATGATTACCGTCGTGATGGTCTGCGCGGTGCGCCCCGAGTTCGGGCCGCCCCGGGAACGGGCATCGATGCGGGAGCGCTGGGCCGCGTTGCGCAACGCCGGCGCGTTCTTCGTCGTGCTGGTCGCGACGATCGGGGGCATGTACGCCGGCGTCTTTACCGTCACGGAGGCCTCGGCGGTGGGCGCGGGCCTCACGCTGGCGCATGCGGTGTGGCGGCGCCGCCTTACCTGGGTCGCCCTGTCCGATGCCCTGCTGCAGACCGTGCGCACGACCGCGATGGTGTTCCTGATCCTGATCGGCGCGCACATCTTCAGCCCGTTCCTCGCGCTCTCCCGCATCCCCGTCGATCTCGCCAACGCGCTGACCGCGCTCGCGCTGCCGACGCTGGCGGTGCTCGCGATCATCCTCGTCGCCTACGTCATCCTCGGCATGTTCCTCGAGGGCTTCGCGATCCTGGTGCTGACGGTGCCGATCGTCTTCCCCATCATGCTGGCGATGGGGTACGACCCGATCTGGTTCGGCATCTTCATGGTGATCGTGCTCGAGATGGGCTTGATCAGCCCGCCGGTGGGCATCAACGTCTTCGTTGTCAAGGGCATCGCGGAGGACGTACCCATGTACCAGATCTTCGCCGGCATCCTGCCGTTCTGGGTGGCGATGATCGTGTGCGTTGCGCTCCTGATCGCGTTCCCGCAGATTGCGCTGATCCTCCCCAACACCATGATCCGCTGAATCGCCATGAGCTCGAAGCTCGAGGGCAAGGTTGCCATCGTTACCGGGGCCGGGAGCGGGATCGGCAAGACGCTCGCCCTGCGTCTCGCCCGCGATGGCGCGGCGGTCGTGGTGGCGGATCTGCGTCATCACGATGCCACGGCGGCCGAGATCGCGAAGGCGACCGGGGCGCGCACGCTGGGCCTGAAAGTGGACGTGGCCTCGGAGCCGGACGTGGCGCGCATGGCGGAAGAGACGGCGCGCGCTTTCGGGCGTATCGACATCCTGGTCAACAACGCCGCGTACTTCTCCGCGCTTGAACCGCGCCCGTTCGAGCGCATCGATGCCTCCGAATGGCGCAAGGTGATGGAAGTGAACACTCTGGGCGTGTTCCTGTGCTGCCGCGCGTGCGTGCCGCACATGCGCGCCGCGGGCGGCGGGCGCATCATCAACCTCGCCTCAGGGGCCCCGTTGAAGGGTGTGCCGCTGCTGCTGCACTATGTATCGAGCAAAGGCGCGGTGATCGCATTCACGCGGGCGCTGGCACGCGAAGTGGGCAAGGACGGCATCACGGTCAATGCGCTCGCACCGGGATTCACGCTATCGGAAGGGGTGCTCAGGAGCCGCGAGCACGTGAAGCACGGCGAGGCGAGCCGCGCCTCGCGCGCAATCCCCCGCGACGAGCACCCGGAGGACCTCGCGGGCGCGGTAAGCTTCCTCGCGAGCGCGGACGCCGCCTTCATCACCGGGCAGACCCTGGTGGTGGACGGCGGCTCCGCAATGGTGTGAGCGTGGAACTGTCAGAGGGCATCCGCAAGATCGGATTCGCGCGCTGGTACGAGCGGCAATTGATAGAGGCCCATCTCCACCTCGTCACTGCGTTTCTGTGCCTGATCCTGCTGACCGCGTGCCTCGAAGGGTTCAGCTTGCGGGCGCCCGGGCCGGAGCCACTCCTCAGACTGGTCGGGATGTTCGCGGGATGCTGGGTCGGCGTGTGGGCGGTCAGGCGCTACGGAGCGATCCTTGGCGTGGCCGAGAGCGCAGCGGGGCAGTCGGTGTGCAAGAAGTGCGCGTCTTACGGCCGGCTCGAAGTGATCCGTGCGGGACTGCTCGCGCCCCGCGTGCGGACGGAGAAAGAGACCGGACGGGCCGCGCCACCCGTGGCGGTGCGCTGCCGCACGTGCGGCCACGAATGGATGATAGAGTGACGCACCCCCGCGCCGGCGCAAAGGCGCGCCGGCGCCTGGTTGCGAAGCTGCCGGGCGGCTCAGCCGCCGCGCTTGTAGACGATCTTCTTCGTGCCCCCGTCGCAGCTGCCGACGACGGCTCCCATGCCTTCCTTGACCTGCTCGTTGGGGACGATCTCGAGCGAGAACTCCTTCACGCCGTTCTTCTTGATCTTGGCGTCGATCTCGGACTTGAGCTCTTCACAATCCTTCCGCTGGGCCAGGGCCGGCGCGGCAATCAGCAGCGATGCAACTATGGCGATCAGCACTTTCATTGCGATACCCCCTTGTTGTTGAAAAGCGTCCACCGGGTTCCGAGTGCGACTGGTCTCCGAACCTGCAGATATCATGACACCGCGCCTGCCCGGACTCAACGGTAGTATTGCCGGTCCGGGAGCCCTCAGCGCGGCCCGGTGTAGTGCTGCGGCCAGCGTTCGAGCACGGCCGGCGAGTCGTCCTTGTAGACGTGGCAGGAATTGAGCTGGTAGGGCTTGCGGGTGGACGGCTTGCCGGCGGCTCGCGCGAGGCGCGCCCGGTTCGTCGCCTGGAACGCGGTCGTGCCGAGGGGCCCCAGGAGCTCCACGAGATGCGTGCAGCCCTTCACGCCGCCGACGCGCTCGGCGATGCTCCTGCGCCAGCCGGGACCGATGGTGAGGCCCGCCAGCGCCTGGAAGTTGGGCGTGATGTCGCCGCAGATCGGGTAGGGACCCTCGTCCGTCTTCGCCTCGACTTCGTGGATCCTCATGTCGAGGTCGATGGTGACCCGGATCCACATGTCGTGCACGGGCTCGCCCGGCTGGCGTTCGCGCCCGCCGTCTCGCCGGCTGTGGGCGGTGGTCTTGGTGTCCACGAGGTGCGCCTCGATGTCCCACAGGCCGCCCTCGCGCTCGTAGCCGCGGCACTCAATGGCGCGGGTGTGCATCAGCTTTCGCGTGGCGGGATGGCTCAATGGCATGGTCGACTCCGGTAATCAGGCTTTGAATCAGGCGGCGGCGCGCTTCGCGGCCAGGGCGCGCGCGGCCTTGGAATGAGTCGGCCGGCCGAGCGCGCCGCAGATGTAATCGCCCGCCGCAGCAAGCTTCGCCATGTCCACGCCGGTCTCGATGCCGAGGCCCTCGAGCAGGTAGAGCACGTCCTCGGTGGCGACGTTGCCGGTCGCTCCCCTGGCGTACGGGCAGCCGCCGAGGCCGGCGACCGAGGCGTCGAAGGTCGCGACCCCGCATTCGAGCGCGGCGTAGACGTTGGCGACCGCCTGCCCGTAGGTATCGTGGAAATGCCCGGCGATCCGGCCCGCCGGGACGTGCCTCATCACCGCGTCGAGCACCGCGCGGGTCCTGCCCGGCGTGCCGGTGCCGATGGTATCGGCGATGGTGATCTCGTAGCATCCCATCGCGTCGAGCTCGCGGGCAACGCGCACGACGGCGTCCGGCTTGACCTCCCCTTCGTAGGGGCAGCCCAGGCAGACCGATATGTCGCCGCGCACCCTGACCCCGTGCGCGAGCGCTTCCCGGCACACGTCCGAGAAGCGCGCCAGCCCCTCGCCAATCGAGCAATTCGTGTTCTTCCTCGAAAAGGTCTCGGTCGCGGCGCCGAATACCACGACTTCCTGCGCGCCCGCGGCGAGCGCGGCCTCGAGCCCCTTGCGGTTCGGCACCAGTACCGGATAGGACACGCCGGGCTTGCGGCGGATCGCCGCCATGACCTGCGCGTTATCCGCCATCTGCGGCACCCACCTGGGCGAGACGAAGGCGGTCGCCTCGATCACCGGCAGCCCCGCCTCCTGCAGGCGGTGGATGAGCTCGACCTTGACCGCGGTCGGGACCGGCGTCGCCTCGTTCTGCAGCCCGTCGCGCGGACCCACCTCGACCAGCTTCACTTTCCGGGGAATGCTCATGGCAGCCATGCGCCGCCGCCTCGCGTGACACGGCGCAAGTGATGAGTGACGGGTGATGGGTGAGGAGCGGGCGCGCTCAATTCTTGCCTTTGGCTTATCTTCCGTCCGCCTTGGCTTTGCCTTTTTCGGAGGCGGGGGTGACCCAGGACGCCTTGCGCTTCTCGAGAAACGCGGCGAGGCCCTCCTGAGCCTCCGCGGTGGTGCGGATCTCCGCGATGCGCTGCGAAGTGAGCGCGGTCAGGTTCTCGTCGATACGGCTGCCGGCGACTTCGTGAATCAGCTTCTTGATCGCGACCACGGCGTTGGGGCCGCTCGAGTAAAGTTGCGCCAGCAAGCGGCCGACGACGGCGTTCAGCTCCGGCTCTTCGCAGATGTCGTGCACGAGCCCGGTGCGGAAGGCCTCGGCCGAGTCGAGTTCCTCGCCCGAGAGCAAGTAGCGGTGCGCGTGGTGACGCCCCATCGCCGCGATCACGTACGGGCTGATCATGGCCGGGATGATGCCGAGCTTCACCTCCGAGAACCGGAAGGTCGCGTTGCGCTCGGCAATCGCGATATCGCATGCCGCGACGAGTCCCACACCGCCTCCGCGCGCCGCGCCGCGCACGCAGGCGATAGTCGGCTTTTCCAGCGTGTGGAGCGTGTAGAACATCATTGCCGTGGCGCGCGCGTTCTCCAGATTCTGTCCGCGCGAGAACCGGGCGCTCAGTTTCATGTGCTTGATATCGGCCCCGGCGCAGAAATTCTTCCCGGCGCCGGTGACGACGATGGCGCGCACCGCGGGCGTGGATTCGAGCGTCTTGAGCGTCGCGGTGAGCGCATCCACCATCTCCGGGTCGAAGGCGTTGTGCACGTCGGGGCGGTTCAGCATCACCGTCGCGTTGCCGTCGGCATCGACTTGCGAAAGGATTTTCTGGCTCATGTTCGTCCGGCGATCGGAAAGGCGCACATTATAGCCGCGCCGTGGCCGGGGGATCCTCACATCCTGAAGACGCCGAACCGTGTTTCCGCCCCCGGCGCGTTGAGGCCGGCGGAGAGCCCGAGAGCGAGCGTATGCCGCGTCTCCTTCGGATCGATGATGCCGTCGTCCCACAGCCGAGCGGTGGCGTAGTAGGCGCTCGACTGGCGCGCGTACTGCTCCACGATCGGCGCTTTGAATGCGTCCTCCTCCTTCCCGCTCCACTCCTTGCCGTTTTTTTCGAACGCCTCGCGCTTCACCTGCGCGAGCACGCCGGCGGCCTGCTCGCCGCCCATGACGGAGATGCGGGCATTGGGCCACGTCCACAGGAAACGCGGCGAATAGGCGCGCCCGCACATGCCGTAGTTGCCGGCGCCGTAGCTGCCGCCGACGATGAGCGTGAACTTGGGCACGCGCGCGCACGCGACCGCCGTCACCATCTTGGCGCCGTCCTTGGCGATGCCGCCGTGCTCGGCCTTCGTCCCGACCATGAAGCCGGTGACGTTCTGCAGGAACACGAGCGGTATGCCGCGCTGGCAGGCGAGCTCGATGAAATGCGCGCCCTTGAGCGCCGACTCCGAGAACAGGATGCCGTTGCTGGCGAGAATGCCGACGAGGCGGCCCTCGATATGCGCGAAGCCGGTCAGCAGCGTCGCGCCGTAGCGCGCCTTGAACTCGTCGAACTCGCCCGCGTCGACCACGCGCGCGATGATCTCCCGTGCGTCGAACGGCGAGCGCGGGCTCGCCGGGACGACGCCGTAGAGCTCCTCCGGGTCGTAGAGCGGCGGCCTCGCCTCCTGCGAAACGGCGGCCGCCGGCGCGTCCCGGTTCAGGTTGGCCACGGCGCGGCGCGCGAGCTCGAGCGCGTGGCGGTCATCGTCGGCAAGGTGATCGGCCACGCCCGAGATGCGCGTATGCACGTCGGCGCCGCCCAGCTCTTCCGCCGTGACCACTTCGGCGGTGGCCGCCTTCACCAGCGGCGGGCCCGCGAGAAAGATCGTGCCCTGGTTCCTCACGATGATGGCCTCGTCCGACATCGCCGGCACGTACGCCCCGCCCGCGGTGCACGAGCCCATGACGACCGCGATCTGGGCGATGCCCGCTGCCGAAAGGTTCGCCTGGTTGTAGAAGATGCGGCCGAAGTGATCGCGGTCGGGGAACACCTCGTCCTGGCTCGGCAGGTGCGCGCCGCCGGAATCGACGAGATAGATGCACGGCAGGCGGTTCTCGAACGCGATCTCCTGGGCTCGCAGGTGCTTTTTCACCGTGAGCGGATAGTAAGTGCCGCCCTTCACGGTGGCGTCGTTGGCGACGATGACGCACAGCCGGCCGCTTACCCGGCCGATGCCGGTGATGAGGCCGGCGGCGGGAACGGGTTCGCCGTAGACCTCCCACCCCGCGAGCGGCGAGAGCTCGAGGAGCGGCGCGCCCGCGTCGAGCAGCGCAGCCACGCGCTCGCGCGGCAGGAGTTTGCCACGGCCCTGGTGCCGCCTCTTCGCGGCCTCGCCGCCGCCCTGCCGCGCCAGCGCGAGCCTTTCGTTCAGCTCCGCGACCTGGAGGCGCATGGCTTGCGCCGCGGCCTTGAATTCGGCGGAGGAGGTCTTGAGCCTGGATTTGATGACCGCCATCTCAGGTTCACAGCCCGGCAAGCTCGGCCTCGTAGGCGGCGAGGGTTGCCGCGTCGAAGCACGCGAAGACGATCTTTTCGGGTAGCGGGTTCGCGGCCGCGAAATCCGCGCACTCGCGAACGGCGATCTTCACCGCCTGCTCGAGGGGATAGCCGTAGGCGCCGCAGCTGATGGCGGGAAAGGCGATGGTCTTCAGCTGGTGCGAGGCCGCGAGCTTGAGGCTCTCGCGATAGCACGAGGCGAGCAGCTCCGGCTCGCCGCGTTTCCCGCCGCTCCACACCGGTCCCACGGTGTGGATGACGTGCGTAGCGGGCAGCTTGTGGCCCCTGGTGATCTTAGCCTGGCCGGTGGGGCAACCTCCCAGCTTTCTGCACTCTTCCAGCAGTTGCGGGCCGGCGGCGCGGTGGATCGCGCCATCCACTCCGCCGCCGCCGAGCAGCGTCGTGTTGGCGGCATTGACGATGGCGCCCATCGCGAGCGTGACGATGTTGACCTGCCGCGCTTCGAGCCTCTCCTTCATGTCACCATCCGCCGGTTTCGAGCCATTTCTCGACCTGGTCGAGCCGGTCCGAGCCCCAGAAGGGCTCGCCGTCCACGATGATATAGGGTGAACCGAATACCCCGCGCGTGATCGCCGCGTCCACTTCGGCGCGCAGTCGCTCCTTGACCGCGGGGTCGTTGAGCGCCTGCGAGAGCGCTCCCCTGTCCACCTTGAGCCTGGCCGCAACGTCGCACGTCACCTCGGGGCTGGAGATGTCGCGGTCCTCCGCGAAAAAGGCGTGGTAGAGCGCCTGCGCGAGCCGCTTCGCGAGCGCCGGATCCCTGTCGTTGACCCAGTAGAAGGCGCGGCTCGGCGCGGTCGCGCTGACCGGGAATTTCGTTGGCAGCTTGAACGGCACCTTGAGCAACCGCGCGCTCCGCGCGAGGTCGCGCGCGGCGTAGTCGTTCTTGAGCGGGATCGACGCCAGCGGCTGCTGACCGTTGATCTTGAATACCGCGCCGAGCAGGTGCGGGCGCCACACCACGCTGCGGCCGTGCCGGGCCGCGAGCGCGTCGATCCGGGTGCTCGCCAGATAGCCGTAGGGCGAGGAAAAGTCGAAATAGAAGTCGATCGGGTTCGCCATGCCGGGTACCGTGTCCGTGGTGGGCAGGTCGCGGAATCTAGTCCGTGCGTTCCAGGGCGATGGCGGTCGCCTCGCCGCCGCCGATGCAGAGCGCGGCGATCCCGCGCTTGAGCCGGTACTGTTCCAGGGCCGCGAGCAGCGTCACCATGATGCGCGCGCCCGATGCTCCCAGCGGATGCCCGAGGGCGCAGGCGCCGCCGTGCACGTTGACCTTGTCGTGCGGCAGCCCGAGATCGTGCATCGCAGCCATGGCGACGACCGCGAACGCCTCGTTGATCTCGAAGAGATCGGTAGTCTTCGCGTCCCAGCCCGTCTTCACGAAAAGCTTCCGGATCGCCCCTACCGGCGCCGTGGTGAACCACTGCGGCTCCTGCGAGTGGCTGCTGCAGGCGACAATTTTCGCCAGCGGCGCCAGCTTCCGGCGGTCCGCCGTCGAGCGCTTCATCAATACCAATGCAGCCGCGCCGTCCGAGATCGAGCTCGAGTTGGCTGCAGTCACCGTGCCGTCCGTCCTGAACGCGGGCTTGAGTTGCGGGATCCTGTCGGGATTGGCCTTGAGCGGCTGCTCGTCGATTTTCACGACCGTCTCGATCTTGCCTCCGGCGAGCTTCACGGGAACGACCTCTTTGCCGAAACGGCCGCTCTTGATCGCATCCTGCGCGCGCGTGAGCGAGGTGATGGCGTAGCGGTCCTGCGCCTCGCGCGAGAACCGGTACTTTGCCGCGCAATCCTCGGCAAACGTGCCCATAAGGCGCCCGCGGTCGTAAGCGTCCTCCAGCCCGTCGAGAAACATGTGGTCCTTCACTTCGCCGTGCCCGAGCCGCAGACCGGCGCGCGCCTTGGGCAGCAGATAGGGGGCGTTCGACATGCTCTCCATGCCGCCCGCGACCATCACCTCATGAACGCCGAGCATGAGCTGGTCGTGCGCAAGCATCGCCGCCTTCATCCCCGATCCGCACACCTTGTTGATGGTCATGCATTCCACGGCGGGAGGCAGGCCTGCGCCAAGCGCCGCCTGGCGTGCCGGTGCCTGACCCTGCCCTGCTGGAAGCACGTTGCCCATGATCACGTCCTGCACGTCCTCAGGCCTCACCCCGGCGCGCTCGACCGCCGCGCGGATCGCGATGGCGCCGAGCTCCGGCGCAGCGAGCGATTTGAGGTCGCCCATGAAGCCGCCTAGGGGCGTGCGGGCGGTGGACACGATGACTATGGGGTCGTCCTTCATGTTCAGGCTCCTAGCGGCGCAGCGCACCGAGCCGGTCGAGCGCCTCGAGCGTTTCGGCTTCCAGCGCGGCGACGAGATCGGCCGCGGGCAGCGCGCGGGACAGCGGCGCGGCTTGCCCGGCATACATCGCGACGAAGTCGGGATTCCCGGCCTTTGTTGCCGCAGCCCGCAGCGGGCGGGTGACCGCGTTCTGTGCCGGAAAGGCGAGCTGCGGCGCCGCGCGCGCGTGCATCTCGCGCATGAAGCGGTTGGAGATGGCTCGCGCGGGCTTGCCGGAGAACTTCTCGGTGACGAGCGTCGCATCCTCCTTCGCGTCGAGGATGCTTTGCTTATGCTCGCGCGAGGCGCCGCTCTCGGCACAGGGAATGAACGCGGTGCCGAGCCATGCTGCCTGCGCGCCGAGGGCAAGCACTGCGGCGATGCCTGCGCCATCCATGATGCCGCCGGCGGCCACGACAGGGCACGTCACGTTGCGCGCGATCATGCGCACCAATGCGAGAGTGCCGGTCATCGATTGGTAAGGGTCGCGCAGGAAACTTCCACGGTGCCCGCCCGCTTCGGCGCCCTGCGCGACGATGAAATCCACTCCCAGCGCTTCCAGGTGCCGCGCTTCGGCGATGCAGTTTGCGCTGCCGCCGACCTTCACACCCAGCCCCTGGATGTGGCGCACGCGCTGCTGCGGCAGGTCTCCCAGGTGAAAAGTGAACACGGCGGGACGGATCTCCTCGATGGCGCGTAATTGCGCCTCGAGATCCGGGGCGTATGGCGCGCGTACGGGCTCCGGTAGTGGCAGGCCGAATTCCTTGTAATAGCCCGCAACTGCGTCCAGCGCCCCGCGTTGAGCTGCCACCGCTATCTCGGCGGGCTGCCTCGAGACGAACAAGTTCATGTTGAAAGGCAGGCGCGTCTGGGCTCGCACCGCTTCCGCTTCCCGCAACATGGCCTCGGGTTGGCTGAGGTTGGAGCCAAAGGATCCGAGCGCTCCGGCTTTGCTCACCGCAGTGACCAGCGCGGGGGTGGACGCGCTCGGCATGGGGGCCTGGATGATCGGAAGGCGGATTCCGAGCCGGTCGCAGAGGGGGGTGTGCAAATTGGCCATTTATCGTTTCTTTTCAGAGTTAGTCAGTGGTCACTTCATAGGGGAAAAGGGCGCCGACAAGCGCTAACCCGTTGCCAGTACTCGATTCTTCCCAGTATTCCATAGCCCGCCCATGCCCTGCGGTTTGCCGGCGCGGGCGATCTTGCGCCCGACCACGATTCACCAGCCTCGTTCCGCCCCTCACGCGTTACCCGTCACGCGGTATCCAACCGGCATTTTCCTACTTCGTTTCCTCGAACAACTCGCGGCCGATGAGCCACCGCCTTATTTCAGATGTGCCGGCCCCGATTTCGTAGAGCTTGGCATCGCGCAGCAGGCGGCCGGTGGGCGCGTCGTTGATGTAACCGGTGCCGCCCAGGCACTGGATCGCTTCCAGCGCCATCCAAGTCGCGCGCTCGGCCGCAAAGAGGATGGCGCCGGCCGCGTCCTTGCGCGCGACGTTTCCGGCGTCGCACGCGCGGCCGACCGCGTAGACGTACGCGCGGCAGGCGCTTGCCGTCACATACATGTCGGCGAGCTTGCCCTGCATCAGCTGAAACTCTCCGATCGGCTGGCCGAACTGTTTGCGCTGGTGCAGGAACGGGATCACCGCGTCGAGGCAGGACTGCATGATTCCGAGCGGGCCTGCCGCAAGCACGGCGCGCTCGTAGTCGAGACCGCTCATCAACACCTCGACACCCTGCCCCGGCGTAGCGAGCACGTTTTCTTCCGGCACCTCGCAATCCTCGAACACGAGCTCGCAGGTGCTGGACCCGCGCATGCCGAGCTTGTCGAGCTTTTGCGCGGTGGCGTAGCCCTTGCAGCCCTTCTCGACGATGAAGGCCGTGATGCCGCGCGCGCCGGCCGCGGGGTCGGTCCGCGCGTAGACGACCAGGACGTCGGCGTCGGGCCCGTTGGTGATCCACATCTTGGTGCCGTTCAGCACGTAGCGGCCGCCGCGCTTCTCGGCCCGCAGCTTCATGCTCATCACGTCCGAGCCCGCGCCGGATTCGCTCATCGCGAGCGCGCCCACGTGCTCGCCGGAAATCAATCCGGGCAGATGCCGCCGCTTCTGCTGGTCGCTGCCGTGACGGCGGATCTGGTTGACGCACAGGTTGGAGTGCGCGCCGTAGGAGAGCCCGACCGACGCCGAGGCGCGGCTCACCTCCTCCATCGCGACGATGTGCGCGAGGTAGCCCAGGCGGGTGCCGCCGTACTCTTCCTCGACCGTGATGCCGAGCAGCCCCAGCTCGCCCAGCCTGGGCCAGAGGTCGCGCGGAAACTCGTTGGTGCGGTCGATCTTGGCCGCGCGCGGGGCGATCTCGCGCGCAGCGAAACTGCGGACCGATTCGCGCAGGATATCCACCGTTTCACCCAGACCGAAATTCAGCTCCGGCAGCATGGCGTTACCTCGGGCCCGGCGTCTGACGGCTCGGATGGGCCAACTCGGTAGCCCGTATAGCTTTAACGTTCACGTCAACATTAGCCACGCGAGCCCCCACCAGATGTCCTCGTAACCGTTCCGGAAGCGCCTGCTTCCGGCTCGCCCTGGAGCAGCCGGCGGCACTGATTGGCGAAAAAGTCGATTTCGCTCAACATGGCGTCGATGTCCTCCTGTTGCTGCACGAGGCGGGCACGGCGCCGCTCCAGCATGGCGAGGAATTCCTCGAGTTGCTTGTGCTCGTCGCGCGAGACATCGTACAGCTCGAACAACTCGCGGATCTCCGCGAGCGAGAAGCCCAGGCGCTTGCCGCGGAGCGCAAGCTTCAGGCGCACTCGATCGCGCGAGCTGAAGACGCGGGTAGTGCCCTCGCGCCGGGGGCTCAGCAGCCCTTGATCCTCGTAGAAGCGGATGGTGCGCGTCGTCACGTCGAACTCGCTGGCAAGCTCGGAAATCGTGTAGGTTGTGGTCATTGTGCTACGCAGCATCACCCTGTAGAATTATCAGGGACTTAGGTTATCCTACGTTTACGTAAACGTCAATATCGTTCGTGGCTCGCCAGATGGCAGAACGCAAGGCAGAACCTGGACCCGGGGCATTCGAAGCTCCCCAGCTCGCCAGACTCTATGCCGACATCGCCGGGAAGAGCGCGCGGCTCGTTACCCAGTTCCTCGAGCGCAGCAGGAACGGTATGCCGGGCGCCGCCGACGAGCTGGGCATCGCGCAGGCTTTCTTCGAGGCGTGGGCGAAGCTGCTCGCGGACCCCTTCAAGCTTGCCGAGGCGCAGATCAAGCTCTGGCAGGACTACGCGTCGCTCTGGCAGCGCTCGCTGATGAAGCTGATGGGACACGAAGCGAAGCCGGTCGTTGAGCCCGATCACACCGACCGCCGCTTCAAGCACGCGGACTGGGAGCGGAATTTTCTCTACGACTACATCAAGCAGTCCTACCTCATCGCGGCGCGGCACCTGCACCAGACGCTCGGCCACGTCGAGGGGCTCGACCACCAGACCGCGAAAAAGGTCGACTTCTACACGCGGCAGTACATCGACGCGTTGTCGCCGAGCAACTTCTTGCTCACCAATCCGGAGGTGCTGCGCGAGACGGTGGCAAGCGGCGGCCACAATCTGGTGAAGGGACTGAAAAACCTGCTCGAGGACCTGGCGCGCGGCGGCGGCGAGCAGATCCGGTTGCGGATGACGGACGAGAAGGCGTTCAAGCTCGGCGTCAACATCGCGACCACGCCCGGCAAGGTCGTGTTCCAGAACGACCTCCTCCAGCTGCTCCAGTACTACCCTGCGGACGGTGCGGTGTTCCGGCGTCCGCTGCTCATCATTCCGCCCTGGATCAACAAGTATTACATCCTCGATCTGCGCGAGAAGAATTCCTTCGTGAAGTGGGCGGTGGGGCAGGGGCACACGGTGTTCGTGATCTCGTGGATCAATCCCGACGAGAAGCTCGCCCACAAGCGCTTCGAGGATTACCTGACCGAAGGCGCGCTCGCAGCGCTCGAGGCCATCGAGCAAGCCACGGGGGAAAGGGAAGTGAACGTAATTGGCTATTGCCTGGGCGGCACGCTGCTTGCCTGCGCCCTGGGCTACCTCGCGCAGAAACCCGACGCGCGTATCGCGTCGGCGACGTTCTTCGCCTCGATGATCGACTTCGACGAAGCGGGCGAGCTCGACGTCTTCATCGACGAGAAGCAGGTGGAGGTGCTGGAGAAGCGCATGCAGGAGCGCGGCTATCTCGAGGGGTCCGAGATGGCGACCACGTTCAACATGCTGCGGGCGAACGACCTCATCTGGTCCTTCGTCGTCAACAATTACCTGCTCGGGCGGGACCCATTCCCGTTCGACCTGCTTCACTGGAACTCGGATTCGACGCGCATGCCGGCGGCGATGCACAGCTACTACCTGCGCAATCTGTACATGAAGAACCTGCTCGCACAGCCGGGCGGTATCGAGTTGGACGGCGTGGCGATCGACCTCGGGCAGGTGCACGCTCCGCTCTACTTCGTCTCCACCCTGGAGGACCACATCGCGCCGTGGCGCTCGACCTATGCGGGAGCGAAGCTCTTTGCGGGTCCGGTGCGCTTCGTGCTCGGCGGTTCCGGGCACATCGCCGGCATCGTCAATCCACCCGCGGCGGGCAGGTACTCGTACTGGACCAACCCCAAGCTGCCGGCTGACCCGGAGAAATGGCTGGAGGGCGCGTCGCAGCACCCGGGCTCGTGGTGGCCCGACTGGGCGGGCTGGATCGCGCAGCACGGAGGAAACAAGGTGCCGGCGCGCATTCCCGGCAAGGGCGGGCTGAAGGCGATCGAGGACGCGCCGGGCTCCTACGTTAGAATGCGGGTGGACAGAGGACAATGAAATCAGCGCATTTCCTGCTGGCGGCGGTGTTAGTGACCGCTTACTCCGCAGGCTCGGAAGGCCAGGGTTATCCCGCCAAGCCGGTGCAGATATGGTGAGTGGACAAAGCGGCCAACCGTAATTCGCCTGCTCACGATTCACGCGTCACGATTCACGAGTCACGCCTCATTCATTTGAGCTGTGCAGATCGCCGGCCACACCTTCCTCATCACGGGCGGCGCCTCGGGTCTCGGGGCGGCGACGGCGCGCAGGCTCGCCGCGGCCGGCGGCAGCGTGGCGATTTGCGATATCGGCGAGGAGCAGGGAAAAAAGCTCGCCCTCGAGCTGGGAGCCGGGACGGGGTTTTTTCGCGTGGACGTGACTGACGAATCGCAGGTCGCGAGAGCGATCGCCGACACACGGGAGAACTTCGGCGCACTGCACGGCGCGGTGAGCTGCGCCGGGATCGCGCCCGGCGAGCGCGTGCTGGGCAAGGGTGGCCCGCACCGTTTGGACAGCTTCCGCCGCGCGCTTGACATCAACCTCGTCGGCACGTTCAACGTGCTGCGCCTTGCCGCGCAGGCGATGGAGGCAAACACGCCCGACGCCGAGGGCGAGCGCGGCGTTATCGTCAACACGGCGTCGGTTGCGGCCTACGACGGACAGGTCGGGCAGGTGGCCTACAGCGCGTCCAAGGCGGGAGTTGCCGGGCTGACCCTGCCGGCGGCGCGCGAGCTGGCCCGGGTCGGCGTCCGCGTCATGACCATTGCGCCCGGCATCTTCGAGACGCCGATGGTGGCGGCGTTTACCCTCGAGCTGCGGCAGGCGCTCGCCGACCAGACCCCATTCCCCAAGCGACTGGGCAGACCGGACGAATTCGCGGCGCTGGTGGAGCACATCATCCTGAACCCCATGCTGAACGGGGAAGTGATCCGGCTCGACGGCGCGTTGCGCATGCCCGCAAAGTAGTCCAGGAAAGAACGGGTAAGTGAGCACTCCCCAACCCGGAATTCTGCTGCCAATTCCGCGGCATGCGCGCCATCTCACCTTTTCGCTCAGGCCCGGTGCGAACCCGCGCCCGACGCTGCGCGAGTTGAGCCGCCTCGCCGACGGCCAGGGCACGGTCGCGGGAATCGGTGAGTCCGTCGCTCTCGCGCTGGGGCGCAATATCGAAGGTCTGCGCGCGTTTCCGGCCTATACCGGCGCCGGCCTCGATATCCCCTCGACGCCTTCGGCGCTATGGATCTGGGCGCGGGGCGAGGACCGGGGCGAGCTCTTTCACCGCTCGCGCCTCCTCGAGCGGGCGCTGGCCCCGGCATTCCGGCTCGAGGGGGCGCTCGAAGCGTTTCGCCACGAAGAGGGCCGCGATCTGACCGGCTACGAGGACGGCACCGAGAATCCCAAGGGCCGGAAATCGCGGGTCGCCGCGATCGTCCAGGCGCCGTCACGGTTCGCGGGATCGAGCTTCGCGGCGGTCCAGCAGTGGGAGCATCAATTCGAGCGCTTCGAGGCGATGTCGCCGCGGCAGCGCGATGCCACCATCGGCCGCCGTCGATCGAGCAACGAAGAGATCGCGGGCGCGCCGCTCTCGGCGCACGTCAAGCGGACCGCGCAGGAGAGCTTCGAGCCCGCGGCGTTCGTGGTCCGGCGCTCCATGCCCTGGGCCGACGCGATGCGCGCCGGCCTGGTGTTCGTTTCCTTCGGGTCGTCATTGGACAAGTTCGAGGCGCAGTTGCGGCGCATGGCGGGCCTCGAGGACGGGATCGCAGACGCGCTTTTCACGTTTACACGCCCCCTCACGGGAGCCTATTTCTGGTGCCCGGGTATGCGGCGCGGGCGGCTCGACCTCGCTCCGCTCGGCCTGTAGTCACGTTCAGATGAGCCGCGGCGCCTGATCCATGGCTTTCACGAACATCCTGCTCGAGCAGCCGGAGGCGGGGATCTACCTCCTGACGGCGAACCGTCCCAGGGCGCTCAATGCGCTCAACGCCGCGATGCTGGACGATATGGCGGCTGCTCTCGCGAAGGTGGCGACGGATGAGGCCGCGCGCGTGCTGCTCGTGACCGGCGCGGGCGAGAAAGCGTTCGTCGCGGGCGCCGACATCGCCGAGATGCGGAACGCGACGATCGAACAGGCGCGCGAGTTTTCCGAGATGGGCATGCGCGTCATGCATGCTCTGGAGGCGCTCCCGGTACCGGTGATCGCGCTCGTGAACGGCTACGCCCTCGGCGGCGGTTGCGAGCTGGCGCTCGCCTGCGACTGGATCCTCGCAGCCGACTGCGCGGTGTTCGGCCAGCCGGAAGTGAATCTCGGCATCCCCCCCGGCTTCGGCGGCACGCAGCGCCTGCCGCGCCGGATCGGCACCGCGCGCGCGCTGGAGCTGCTCACGACTGCGCGCCAGGTGAAGTCGGAGGAAGCCGCGGCGATCGGCATTGCCAATCATGTTTATCCCGCCGCCGAACTGAAGGCGAAGGGGCTGGAGCTGGCGCGCCTGATCGCATCCAAGGGACCGCTGGCGGTGCGGCTTGCCAAGCAGGCGGTGCAGCGCGGCGCAAACCTCGACCTCTTCGCCGCGTGCGAGCTCGAAACCGAGCAGTTCGCGCAGGCCTTCGCCACACAAGACCGGGTGGAGGGCATGAGCGCTTTTCTCGAGAAACGCCCTGCGAAATTTGGTGGTCGCTGAACCTGCCGCCCGGTCCTGCCACCGGGGCAGCGAGAGAACGCCCGTGTGTACGGCTATCTCGTTAAATTGCCTGCAAAATCGGCATTTTTCCAGTGCTATAATTTTCTCCCCGACGCGCGCCGGTGTAGGCGCCGGCTACACTGCGCGGGCGCCGGGCCTTTAAGAACGGTGGCCGCCATGGATCTGAAAGACATCCAACCCGACGTCGATCCGCAGGAGACGCGCGAGTGGCTCGAGGCGCTCGACTCCGTGCTCGAGCGCGAGGGCCCGGCGCGCGCCAACTTCCTGCTCGAGAGGCTGGTCGAGAAGGCGCGCAGCAACGGCGCCTACATTCCCTACAACGCCAACACGGCGTACATGAACACGATCCCGATGTCGCAGGAGGAACGCTCGCCGGGGGATGCAGAGCTGGAGAACAAGATCCGCTCGCTCGTGCGCTGGAACGCGATGGCGATGGTGTTGCGAGCCAACAAGGAGTCCTCGGAGCTCGGTGGCCACATTGCGAGCTTCGCCTCCGCCGCCACCCTCTACGACGTCGGCTTCAATCATTTTTTCCGCGCCTGGAACGACAGCTTCGGCGGCGACCTGGTCTATTTCCAGGGGCACTCCGCGCCGGGCATCTACGCCCGCGCTTTCCTCGAGGGGCGCATCACCGAGGAGCAGTTGAAGCATTTCCGCCAGGAGGTGGGCGGCAAGGGGTTGCCCTC
>JBOIEM010000162.1:0-5560 GCA_050741115.1 Burkholderiales bacterium | reverse complement strand
GCGCTACGCGCGGCACCTCCTCTACGGCGATCCGCGCGGCCGCTTTGCGATCCTTTCCCTCGTCTGGGACCGTGCCCAGATGAGCCCCATCCACGCCCACCACTGCTGGTGCGCCGTTGGCGTCTACCGCGGGATGCTTACTGAAACTTACTACCGCGAAGCCAAGGTCGGAGAACCGCCGGTGGAAATCGGCAGCGCCCGCCATGCCGTGGGTGAGTCCACCTTCGACCCTGGCTCCGGGATCCACCGCCTGGCCAATGTCAGCGGCGTGCTCGCGGTCTCGCTCCACGTGTACGGGGTCGCCGCCGATCGTGTCGCAACGGGCGTCAACCGCATTTACGGCTGAAGGTCGTTGGCTATGAAAGCTGTGGTTCTCGAAAAGCACGGCGGGCTCGATCAGCTGAAGTACGTAAAGAATTTTCCGGACCCGAAGCCTGTCGATGGCCACGTCGTGATCCGGGTGAAAGCGACGTCGTTCAACTACCACGACGTATTCACCGTGCGCGGCATGCCCGGCATCAAGGTGCCGCTGCCGATGATCATCGGGCTCGACATGGCCGGCGAAATCCTGGAAGCCGGGCCGGGCGTGAGCGGCTGGAAGCCGGGCGACCGCGTCCTTGTCAATCCGCTCAACAGGCAGAAGGGCCTGATGGGCGAGATGATGCACGGCGGCCTGGCCGAGAAATGCCTGGTCGCGGAGCATCAGCTGATTCGCATGCCGGAGGGCGTCACCTTCGAGCAGGCCGCATCGCTCCCCGTTGCCTACGGCACCGCACATCGCATGATCGTCACGCATGACACAATCAGGAAAGGCGACAAGGTATTGGTCCTCGGTGCAAGCGGCGGGGTCGGCACGGGATGCGTGCTGCTCGCGAAGTTGCGGGGCGCCGAGGTCATCGCATGCGCCTCCAGCGCGGACAAGATCGCGCGACTGAAGGACCTTGGGGCGGATCACGTCATCAACTACAAGGAGACCGATTTCTCGAAGTGGGCCGTCGAGAAATACGGCAAGCCGCAGCGCCGCACTTACGAGGGCGGAGTGGACGTCGTCATCAATTTCACCGGCGGCGACACCTGGGCGCCGACGCTGCGATGCGTGAAGCGCGGCGGCAGGATCCTGGTGTGCGGCGCGACCGCCGGCTACGACCCCAAGGAGGACCTGCGCTACATCTGGAGCTTCGAGCTGCAGGTCATCGGCTCGAACAGCTTCTACGACGAGAACCTGAAGGCGTTGATGGACATGATCCAGAGAAGCGAGCTGAAGCCCGTGATCGACGAGGTGCTGCCGCTCGAACGCGCGGCCGAGGGCCTGCGCCTGATCGAGAGCCGCGAAGTCTTCGGCAAGGTCGTCGTCACTCCGTGAATATTTCCCGTCCCGAAGCGCGCGGATACCCGGGTAATCTGGGACTGCAGTTCGCCGGGCATGCACAATCCGAGCGAACCGCAATCTTCGACCTGCGGGACCCCAAGCAGCCACGGCCGGTGAAATTCAGTGAGCTCGACACCGCCTGCAATGCGGTCGCGCGCGGGCTCGTCAAGGCGGGTCTCGGGCCGGGCGACCGCATCGGTATCCTCTCCCTCAACCGCGTTGAGTTCGTGGCGACGCTGCTTGGCGCAATGCGTGCGGGGGTCGTGCCGGTGCCCATCAACGTCAAGCTCGCCGCGGAGACCGTCGATTATGTCGTCCGTGACTGCGGCGCACGGATCGTGTTCCTGGAGCGCCCGTTTCACCGCCTGTGCCCCGCGGGCCCGCGCGTGATCGAGTACGGCGCCGGGTTCGGGCGCTTCGTCGATCCGGGGCCTTTCAGCGCTTTCGAGCCAGGCCCCGAATCCATCGCGATCCAGCCTTACACGTCGGGCTCAACCGGCCGTCCCAAAGGCGTGCTGCTCACCCACTACGGACAGAACTGGAGCCGGCGCATTCTTGCCCACACGCGGGGCACGACTGAGAAGGACGTCATCCTGGTTGCTGCGCCGCTCTACCACAAAAATGCGCTGAACGCGATCAAGCAGGGTCTGACCGCCGGCGCGACGCTACCTCTCCTTCCGCAATTCGATATTGAGCGCTACATCGATGCGATCGGCCGCTACCGCTGCACCGTCATCTCGGGCGTGCCGACGATGATGGCAATGATGCTTACGCGGAAGCCCCAGCTGGCGAGAATCGATACGACCTCGGTGCGCACGATCATGATGGGCTCGGCCCCTTCCTCGCCTGAACTCATCCGGGAATTGCGTGCGCAGTTCCCCAAGGCGGAGCCGCTGGTCGTGTACGGCGTGACCGAAGGCGGGCCGGTGCCGCTGGGGCCCCACCCGGAAGGCAAGCCGCGTCCGCCCGGTTCACTCGGCGTCCCCTACCCCGGCACTGAAGCGAAGCTGATTGGCGGACCCCGCCCGGATGAAGGCGAACTCGTGCTGAAGAATCCGGGAAACCTGCTCGGCTATCACAATCTGCCGGAGGAAACCGCGAGACGGCTGCGCGATGGCTGGTACTACACCGGCGACGTTTGCCGGCGCGACGCCGACGGTTTCTACTTCTTTGTCGGGCGCACCGACGACATGTTCGTCTCCGGCGGCGAAAATATCTTCCCGGGCGAAGTCGAGGCGCTGCTCGCGCGCCACCCGGCGGTGCACCAGGCGCTGGTCATGCCCTTCGACCACGAGCTGAAAGGTCAGGTGCCGTATGCCTTCGTCGTGCCGCGCGGCGGCGCCGGCGTGACCGAGGACGAGATCAAGCAGTTCGCGCTCAAGAACGGCCCCGCCTACCAGCACCCGCGGCGCGTGTTCTTTCTAAAGGAGCTGCCACTTGCGGGCACCAATAAGATAGACAAGGATCGCCTGCGGCAGTTTGTAACCGACGGCGCCTTGATTGCCCCGCGGACACGTTCAAAGTAGAGTATTGCAATGCTGGATTGGAATACCTGTAAGGCCGTCGAGCGCGATCCGCAAAAGCTCAGCGGGGCATGGGTGTTTCGTGGCACCCGGGTTCCAGTGAGCGCGCTGTTCGAGAATCTCGAAGGCGGTGCCACCGTCGTTCAATTCCTGGAATGGTTTCCGGGAGTCACGCGCGAGCAGATTGACGCCGTACTCGAGCACGCTGCTCGAAGCGTTCAGATCGCCTGAGTCGCGGTCCGGATGCGGATCCTGTTTGACCAGGGTACGCCTCTCCCGCTCAGGCAGCAACTCCCCGGACATCAAGTTGAGACCGCTTTCGAGTTAGGTTGGTCACGATTGACCAACGGCGAACTCTTCGCGGCTGCCGAAGGCCGCTTTGATGCTCTAGTGACCACCGACAAGAATTTGCGCCAACAGCAATCGTTGGCTGGTCGCGAGCTTGCCGTTCTGGTGTTGCCCACGACAAGCTGGCCGCAGCTACGCGCTCAAGTGGCCGGCATCGTATCGGCGCTTGCCTCGGTGAAGCCTGGCGAGTATTTGGAACTCACCCTCTAGAATCTAATTTGGTGAAGCACGCATGAGCGAAAAGGCGGTAAGCGTTGAAACACTGCAAGAGTTGATCACTCGCGGGCCGTTCAACCAGTGGCTCAACTTCACCGTGCTGAAGAGCGGCGAGGACGGCCTCGAGATCAGGGCCGCGTGGCGCGAGGAGTGGGTGGTGAATCCGGATCGGCGCTACACGCACGGGGGAATCCTGGCCGCTATTCTCGACGTCGCCGCTGACTACGCGATTGCCGCGCAACTCGGCCGGCCCGTGCCGACGATCGACCTCCGCGTGGACTATCACAAGGCGGCGATGCCGGGCGACCTCACAGCGAAAGCGCGCATCGTGCGCATGGGCAGCCAGTACTCCACCGCCGAGGCGCAGCTCTACGACCAGGATGGAGCGCTGGTGGCGAGCGGGCGCGGCACTTACTTCACGGCGCAGCCAAAGTGATGGGTGATGGTTAGTCAGTGTAGGATAGCGCCTGTAACCCCATGAAAAGCTCCGGAAAAACCCCCGTTCGGAAGAAGCGCCTCATCGTGGCGATGACCGGCGCGACCGGCTCGATCTACGGCGTGCGCATCCTCGAGACGCTGCGCGCGGTCGGCGGCTGGGAGACGCACCTGATCGTATCCGACGCCGGCGCGCTCAATGCCTGGTACGACCACAAGCTGACGCGCAAGGACCTCGCGAAGCTCGCCGACGTGGTGCACAACGTGCGCGACGTCGCCGCCTCGATTTCGAGCGGCTCGTTCGTCACCCACGGCATGGTAATCGCGCCGTGCTCGATGAAGACGCTCGCCGCCGTGGCGCTCGGATTCTCGGACAATCTCGTCTCGCGCGCGGCGGATGTGATCCTCAAGGAGCGGCGGCGCCTGGTGCTGATCGTTCGTGAAGCGCCCCTCAACCTCGCGCACCTGCGCAACATGGTGCAGGTCACGGAAATGGGCGGCATCGTCTATCCGCCGGTACCGGCGTTTTACAGCCACGCGAAAAGCGTGGATGAGCTGGTGAACCATACGGTGGGCCGCGTGCTCGACCTCTTCGGCGTGGAGCACGGCGGCATCAAGCGCTGGCAGGGAATGAAAGGCGCGCCGGAGCAGCCGCAATGAAGATGGAAAAGCCCGACGTCCGGCACGAGAACTTCCGCCAGTTCCTCGAGCGCCTGCGCGCGGAAAAGGAGCTGACCGACATCCGCCAGCCGGTGGACATCCGCCACATCGCGACACTCGTGGACCAGGCGGAGACCGCTCTCCTCTTCCACGACGTCATCGGCTACGACATGCCGGTCGTCTCCGGCATCATCCGCTCACGCAACCGCGCCATTCTCTCCATGGGCTGCGCCAGCTACCCGGAGATCGAGCACCGCCTCCAGCACGGCATTGACCATCCCATTCCGCCGAAACACGTGGGGACCGCGCGCCACAAGGAGGTCATCGAGACCGGCGACAAGGTGGACCTCTTCCGCCTGCCGGTGCCGATGTCCTCGATCTACGACGGCGGCCCGATGATCACCGCCGGCGTGGTGATCGCGAAAGACCCGGAATACGGCCTCAACTCGGGCATGTACCGCTTCATGGTCAAGGAAAGGAACCTGACGGGAATCGACATCGTCACGCCGAACAACATGCGGCTGTTCGCGCAGCGCGCCTACGAGGCGGGACGCCCCTGCCCGATCTCGATTTCCATCGGCACCCACCCGTTCGAAGTCATGGGCTCCGGCTTCCGCGCGCCGCTGGGCGTGGATGAAATGGCGATCTCGGGCGGCATCCGCGGGGCGCCGGTGGATCTCGCGATGTGCGAGACGATAGACATGCCCTGCCTCGCCGACGCCGAGATCGTGCTGGAGGCGGAAATCCTGCCGACCGGCTGGACCCACCCCGAGGGCCGGTTCGGCGAGTTCACGCGCCTGATGGGCGGACTGCACTGGAATCCCCTCGTCAGGGTCAAGGCCGTCACGCGCCGCAAGGACGCCATCTATTACGCGTTGCACATGCCGTGGGAGAACACCTGGCTCGCCGCGCCCACGCGCTACACCGCCATCCGCCGCGCGCTCAAGAACGCTGGGGTCCAGGTCAAGGACATCAACGTGACGCTCGGCGGCTGCGGCTTCTGGCACGC
>JBOIEM010000161.1:0-4574 GCA_050741115.1 Burkholderiales bacterium | reverse complement strand
GCGCTCACGATCGTGGACGCCGTGACCTCGCTCGGCGGCACGCCGGTGCTGGTGGACGAGTGGGGCGTGGACGCGATCTATTCGGCGAGCCAGAAGTGCCTGTCGTGCACGCCGGGGCTCTCGCCGGTATCGTTCTCCGAGCGCGTGGTCGACTACGTGAAGTCGCGCAAGGACAAGATCCATTCCTGGTTCATGGACATGAACCTGCTGCTCGGCTACTGGGGCGCGACCACCCGCACCTACCACCACACCGCGCCGACCAATGCCCTCTTCGCGCTGCACGAGGCGCTGCTGCTGCTCCACGAGGAGGGGCTGGAGAACAGCTGGGCGCGGCATCGGCGTCACCACACGGCGCTCAAAGCCGGGCTCGAGGCGATGGGGCTGAAATTCCTGGTGAAGACCGAGCACCAGTTGCCGCAAATGAACGCCGTGCTCTGTCCCGAGGGATTGGAGGAGGCGAAGGTACGGCGCACGCTGCTCACCGAATTCAACCTCGAGATCGGCGCCGGGCTGGGACCCCTTGCCGGCAAGGTCTGGCGCTTCGGGCTGCTCGGCTACTCCTGCCGGCCCGACAACGTGATGCTGTGCCTGTCCGCGCTCGGCTCGGTGCTCGAGGATCTGGGCTACCCCGTCCACGTCGGCGACGCAGAGGCCGCGGCGCACGCGGCCTATGCCGCCATGCACGCTAAGGCGGCGCAGGCGAAAGCCAGGACCCGGACGAAAGCGGCCGCCTGACCGCGACCCCCTTTTTCATAGGGAAAACCGGTTGTAAGTTAGCGATCACTTCCGGCTGATTTCCCGCGGCGGCTTGCCTGCCCGCCACGCGGCCGTTAGCTGATGAAGAGGGCCGCGAGGCCGAGTAGCATCCCCATGCTCACCACGTCGGTTGCGGTGGTGAGGAAGATGCTGGACGCGGTGGCGGGATCGAAACCGAAACGCTTCAACGTGATCGGGATCAACGCCCCGCACACCCCGCTCGTCACGCACGCGCCGACGAGCGCGGCCCATACCACGAGGGCAAGCTCGAGGGCGTTAGGATTGTTCTGCAGAATCGCCACGACTAGCATGCCGACGCCCGCGACGAGACCGGTAAGAGCGCCGTTGTAGAGCCCGAGCGACGCCTCCTTCACCACCAGCTCCCGCTCCTTGCCCTCCTTGAGCTCGCCGAGGGTGATACCGCGCAGCGTAACGGCAAGCGCCTGGCAGCCGGTATTGCCCGACTGTCCCGCCAGCACGGGCAGGAACACCGCCAGAATCACCAGCCGATCCACCGTGCCCTGGAAGATGGCGACCACCGCGCCGGCGACGAACGCGGTCAGGAGGTTCAACTGGAGCCACGGATGGCGGAACTTGAAACTTTGGGTGAGCGGTGTGGCGAGACGCTCTTCCTTTTCCACGCCCACCAGGGAGCCGACTTGTGCCGTGATCTCGATCGCCTGCTCCTCGAACATCGCCTGCCCGCGCACCAGCCCGATGAGTACGCCGCTCTCGTCGCACACCGGGTAGACCGGGTAATGGCGTTCGAGCACGGACTTCATCGCTTCGTTGAGCGGCGTTTCAGGCCTGAGGGCGAACACTTCCCGCAGCATCAGCGTGTCGAGACGGGCGTCATCGGGCGCAAACAGCAGATCGCGCATGGTGACGAGGCCGCACAGCTTGCCGGTCTCGTCAGTTAGGTAGCCGTAAGTGATGAACGCGACCTTGATCAGCGCCCGTAGCCGCTCCACGGTCTGGGCAACCGTCATCGCGGGGTGGAACACGGCGTACGCGGGCTCCATGAGCCTGCCGATGCTGCCTTGCGCGTAGCCCTGATTGCGCTTGAACTGCAGCGCGATCTCCGGCGCGACCGCGTGCAGCACGCCATCCTGAAGCCCGCCCGGCAGCTCGGCGAGGACGTCCTGCGACAGCCCGGGGTTGAGCTCGAGCAACACAGAGACGATCGTCGCCACCGGATGCTCCGCGAGCAGCTCCGCTGCCTCCTGCGCCGAGCGCGCCTTGACCTCGGGTATGAGCGCCTTGTAGGCCGGTTCCTGCGGTTTTTCTTGCGAGCTGGATGGTTCGGACTGCACCGTTATCCCCTTCGCGCCTCGTATCGAAATGGGCGCCGGCCGAACGGCACGGAGTGTCGGTTCGAACCGGCGCAGCTGGAGCGGCCGCAACGCGGTCCGCTCTAGCGGCAATTGTGCCGTAGAAGGCGGCAGGGGGCGAGGAAGCGGAATTCAGACGTGAGGCTTGGGGCTCGGGGCCTGCAACCCGGCGGTTGAGGAACAGCGGCTGTTACGAGAGCCGAGTCCCGGGTCGCGGCTAGTGACTAGAGGCCGAGGCGTTGCCAGATGGCGGCGGCGCGCCCGGCCTGATTCACGGAATGGAGGTGCGGCGTCAGCGCGGCAAGCGCGATTCCAGCACTTCGAGGAGCGAGTGGAACAGATCCACTGAGGCGTCGATCTCGTCTTTGTTGATCGAAACCGATTCGACATTGATGCCGAGCGGCACGCGCCCGACGTAATCCTGATCGAGAATCCGCGCCAGGTTCGCGCGGCAGATCTCGATCGACTTGGCGAGCGGGGAGGCGGCGGACTGTATCGCGCGCTCGGTCTCCGGGGCGATCGAAATCCCAAGCCATTTCATGAAGGCCAGAGTCTTCTCGCGGCCGACCGGCGCGAACGTGAGCAACACGCGCCGCGGCGCGACGCCGGCTTGCGCACAGTCGCGCACATAGTCGGCGAGCATGCGTACCGTGGCCTCGGCGTGGTATACGGTCTGCGAGACGAAAAAACTTGCGCCGTGGGACGCCTTGTCGATCATGCGCCGGCTCTCGCTCGACTGCTGCCCGTGGCGCTCGGCGATTGTCACGCCGCCGACTGTGAAGCGGCGCTCGTCCTCCGCGGCGATGCGGATCGCGTCGGTGAGCGACAGCGGATAGCCCGCTCCCCTGGAAGTTGGCCGGCCCACGATCGCCAGGTGACCGATGGCGTAATCGCGCGCCGTCTCGTCGAGCCACGCGCGCCACACGGCCTCGGACATGTCGCCGACGCACTTGTATGCGATCGCCGGCGTCCCGGTCTTGGAGGACAGCAGGTCCGCGTAGGCCCGCGGATCGACCGTGCGCGTGAACCGAAACGGACGCGGCACCGCGGTGCGTCTCGACTCGTCCTGGATGTCGTACACCACGAAGCCGTCGAGCGGCAGGCGCTTCACCCGTTCGATGAGCCTTGCCGCCGCGGTCTCCACGACCTCGGGCAGCGAGCCCTCGCGCGGCGGCGTTGTCCCGTACAAGCGCAGCGGATCCCGCGCATCGAGCAGCTTCGCGAGCAGGCTCATGGCATAGGCGGTTTCAGTACCGGTAGTGATCAGGCTTGTACGGCCCCTCTATGCTGAGGCCTACGTAGCGGCACTGCTCCTCGGTCATGAGCGTGAGCTCCGCGCCGAGCTTCTTCAGATGCAGCCGCGCGACGCGCTCGTCGAGCTGCTTCGGCAGCACGTAGACCTTTTTCTGGTAGTTCGCGGTGTTCCCGAAAAGCTCAATCTGGGCCAGCACCTGGTTGGTGAATGAGTTCGACATCACGAAACTCGGATGCCCGGTGGCGCAGCCGAGATTCACCAGCCGCCCCTCGGCGAGGACGATCAGCCGCTTGCCGTCGGGAAAGATCACGTGGTCCACCTGCGGCTTGATGTTCTCCCATTGGTACTGCTTCAGCCCCGCGATGTCGATTTCGGAATCGAAGTGCCCGATGTTGGCGACGATCGCGTTGTGCTTCATGCGTTTCATGTGCTCGACGGTGATGACGCGCAGGTTGCCGGTCGCGGTGACGAAGATATCCGCCTTGTCCGCTGCGTAATCCAGGGTCACGACGCGGTAGCCTTCCATCGCCGCCTGCAGCGCGCAGATGGGGTCGATCTCGGTCACCCACACGACCGCGCCCAGCCCGCGCAGGGACTGCGCGCAGCCCTTGCCGACATCGCCATAGCCGGCGATCAACGCGACCTTGCCCGCGATCATCACGTCGGTTGCGCGCTTGATGCCGTCCACCAGCGACTCGCGGCAGCCGTAGAGGTTGTCGAATTTCGACTTGGTCACCGAGTTGTTCACGTTGATCGCCGGAAACGGCAGCAGCCCTTCCTTCTCCATCTGGTAGAGCCGGTGCACGCCGGTGGTGGTTTCCTCGGTGACGCCCTTGATCGCGGCCTGGATGCGCGAGTAGTAGCGCGGCTTCTCCTTGAGCCGCTTCTGGATGGTGCCGTAGAGCACCGTTTCCTCCTCGTTGGTGGGGCGCGAGACGAGCGAGGGATCCTTCTCGGCGCGGCTGCCGAGCGTCGCGAGGAGCGTGGCGTCGCCGCCGTCATCCAGGATCATGTTGGGCGTGCCGCCCTCATTCTCCTTGCCTCCCCACTCGAAGATGCGGTGCGTGAAATCCCAGTACTCGGGGAGGCTCTCGCCCTTGTAGGCGAACACCGGCACGCCGGCGGCGGCGATCGCGGCGGCGGCGTGATCCTGCGTCGAGAAGATGTTGCACGAGGCCCAGCGCACCTCCGCCCCGAGCTTGGCGAGTGTCTCGATCAGGACCGCGGTCTGG
>JBOIEM010000160.1:0-9009 GCA_050741115.1 Burkholderiales bacterium | reverse complement strand
CTCAAGGACCGCCTCGCGCGGGTAAACGAGATCCGTGCATTCGCGAGCGGAGAACTTGGCCTGCCGGACAACGCCAGCTACCGCCGCTACGCGGATCTCGAGCGGCCGTACGTGGTGTGGAACGTATTCGCCGCGCCCGAGTTTTCGGTGCAGCCTTTCCCATCGTGTTTCCCGTTCGCGGGGTGCGTGAGCTATCGCGGTTTCTTCGCCCGCAAGGACGCCGAGCGCCACGCGGCGGCGCTCGCGGCCGAAGGACACGACGTCTACATCGCAGGCGTGCCCGCGTATTCGACGTTGGGATGGTTTGCCGATCCCGTGCTCAATACGTTCATCCACTATCCGGAAGCCGAGATTGCGCGCCTGATCTTCCACGAGCTGGCGCACCAGGTCGCCTACGTGCGCGACGACACCGAGTTCAACGAGTCCCTCGCGGTGGCGGTGGAGCAGGAAGGCGTGCGGCGCTGGCTGGCGCGCGGCGGGGACGCGGGCGAGCGGGAGCGGTTCGAGCGGGGCCGGCGCATCCGCGCGCAATTCTCCGGCCTGATCGAGAAGCACCGCGGGCGGCTCGACGCGCTCTATCGCACGCGGCTCGCGCCGGGCGCGATGCGGGAGCGCAAGCGCGGGATTCTCGCGGAACTCGAGTCCGAGTACCGGTCGCTCAAGGCGGAGTGGGGCGGATATGCGGGCTACGACTCCTGGTTCGCCCGCACGCCCAACAACGCGCAGCTCGCGTCGGTTGTCGTCTATTCGCGACGGGTGGCGGCGTTCGAGACGCTGCTCGCGCGCGAGAACGGCAACCTTCCGCGGTTCTACGCGGCGGTGCGGGCGCTTGCGGCGCTTCCCAAGGCGGAGCGGGATGTGCAATTGGGCGCTCTCGTCGCCCAGGTGGCCGGTATATAATCCAACGGCTTTCTCCGTGGGAGACGTTCATGAGAATTACGAGCAGGTCCTTCATCCACAACAGGAAAATGCCCGCTGAATTCGCGTTCTGCGCGCCCGGCCCCAAATCGCATGCGACGCTCTCGAAGAACCTCAACCCGCACCTGCAGTGGCAGGACGTGCCGACGAACGCCAAGTCCCTCGCGCTGCTCTGCCACGACCCGGACGTGCCGGGCAAGCCCGACGACGTCAACAAGGAAGGCCGCACCATTTCCGCGCAGCTGCCGCGCGTGAATTTCTATCATTGGGTGCTGGTGGATCTGCCGGCGGCGACATTGCAGATCAAGCCGGGCGAGTTCTCGAGCGGCGTCAAGCCGCGCGGCAAGGCCGGCCCGGAAAGCCTCTACGGCTCGCGCCAGGGCCTGAACGACTTCACCGTGTGGTTCGCCTCGGACAAGGAGATGTCGGGCAACTATTTCGGCTACGACGGGCCGTGCCCGCCGTGGAACGACACCATCCCGCACCATTACATCTTCACGCTCTACGCGCTCGACACCGGCCGCTGCCCCGTGGCCGGCGCCTTCAAGGGACCGGAGGTGCTGGCGGCGATCAAGGGTCACATCCTCGCCCAGGCGGAGCTCACCGGCCTCTACACGCTCAATCCCAGCCTCAAGATTTGATTGACCTGCAGCGGCGGCGGGCGAGCCTGCCGCGTCCGACCTACCCGGAGGAGCTGCCGGTCGTCCTCCGGCGCGAGGAGATCGCCCGCGCCATCTCCGGGCACCCGGTCGTGATCGTGTGCGGCGAGACCGGCTCGGGCAAGACCACGCAGCTGCCCAAGATCCTGCTCGAGCTCGGCCGGGGCATCGCGGGCATGATCGGCCACACGCAGCCGCGGCGCATCGCGGCGCGCTCGATTGCCGCGCGCATCGCCTCCGAGCTCGCGAGCCCGCTCGGCCACGCGGTCGGCTACAAGGTGCGCTTCTCCGACCGCGTCTCGCCCGACACCTACATCAAGGTGATGACCGACGGCATCCTGCTCGCCGAGACCCAGAGCGACCGGCTGCTCCGCGCCTACGACACGCTCATCATCGACGAGGCGCACGAGCGCAGCCTCAACATCGATTTTCTGCTGGGCTACGCGAAGGAGCTCATGCCGCGGCGTCCGGATCTGAAGCTCGTCATCACCTCCGCAACGATCGACGCCGAGCGCTTCTCGCGGCACTTCGGCGGCGCCCCCGTGATCGAGGTGTCCGGACGGCTTTACCCGGTGGAAGTGCGATATTGTCCGCTTGCGGCGCGTGAGGACGGCGAGGAAGAACAGTCTTTGGTCGAGGGCATACTCGACGCGGTGGACGAGCTCGCGCGCGAGCCGGGCGGCGGCGACATCCTGGTGTTCCTGCCGGGCGAGCGCGAGATCCGGGAGGCGGCGGACGCGCTGCACCGGCACCATCCCGGCGGCGTTGAATTGCTCCCCCTCTACGCCCGGCTCTCCTTCGAGGAGCAGCAGCGCGTGTTCCGTCGGGGCGGGGCGCGCCGCATCGTGCTCGCGACCAACGTCGCCGAGACCTCGCTCACCGTCCCCGGCATCCGCTTCGTGGTGGACACGGGGCTCGCGCGAATCAGTCGGTACAGCACCCGCAACAAGGTCGAGCAGTTGCGGATCGAGCCGGTGTCGCGGGCGTCAGCCGATCAGCGTGCCGGGCGCTGCGGGCGGACGGCGGCGGGCGTGTGCATCCGGCTCTACTCCGAGGAGGACTACCGCGCGCGCCCGCAATATACCGACCCCGAGATCCTGCGGTCGTCGCTCGCGGCGGTCATCCTGCGCATGAAGGCGCTGGGGCTCCCCGATGTCGAGCGCTTTCCGTTCCTGGATCCCCCGGCCCCGCGCATGATCGCGGACGGCTACCAGTTACTCAACGAGCTCGGGGCGGTGGACGAGTCCGGAAACCTCACCGGGATGGGGCGGCGGCTCGCGCGCTTTCCCATCGATCCGCGCCTCGCGCGCATGATCCTCGCGGGCGTCGAGGAGCAGTGCCTGGCCGAGATCCTTATCATCGCCGCCGCGCTGGAAGTGGGCGATCCGCGCGAGCGGCCGTTCGAACGCGCCGAAGCGGCAGACCGGGCGCACGAGCGGTTCCACGACGAGCGATCGGACTTCGTGGCGCTGCTCAAGCTGTGGGAGCATTTCGGGGATGCGGTCGAGCACCGCAAGTCGAATCGCAGGCTCGCGCAGGATCTGCACGCGCAGTTCCTGTCGCAGCGGCGGCTCCGCGAGTGGCGCGACGTGCATCGTCAGCTCGCCGCGCTGGCCGGCGAGATGGGCCTGCGCCTGAACCAGCAGCCCGCGACCTACGAGCAGGCGCACCGCGCGCTCATCGCGGGGCTCCTCGGCAACATCGGCTGCAAGGGCGAAGTAGCCGGCGAATACCTGGGTGCGCGCGGCATCCGCTTCGCGATTTTTCCCGGTTCGGGGCTGCGCCGGAAGCAGCCGAAGTGGGTGGTGGCCGCCGAACTCGTCGAGACCACCCGCCTCTACGCCCGCTGCGCCGCGCGCATCGAGCCGGAATGGGTGGAGGCCGCCGCCGGCGACCTCGTGACGAGACACTACTTCGATCCCCACTGGGAGCGGGAGCGCGCCCATGTTACCGCCTACGAGCGGGTGACTCTCTACGGGCTGACGCTGGTACCGCGGCGGCCGGTCCACTACGGCCCGATCAACCCGAAGGAGGCGCGCGTAGTGTTCATTCGCGGGGCGCTCGTCGCGGGCGAATACGACACCCGCGCGCCGTTTCTCGCGTCGAACCGCGGGCTCGTGAAGGAAATCGAGGCGCTCGAGCACAAGGCGCGCCGGCGCGACGTGCTGGTCGACGAGGAAGCGATCTTCGCCTTCTACGACGGCGTGGTGCCGGAGGGCGTCGTCAACGGCGCGGGCTTCGATGCCTGGCGGGAGGAGGCCGAGCGGGCGAACCCGCGGCTCCTCTACCTGACCCGCGAGCACCTGATGCGGCACGCGGCGGCCGGCATCACCGAGGAGCAGTTTCCGGATGGCATCGAGGTGGCCGGCGCCACGCTGAAGCTCGCGTACCGTTTCGAGCCGGGGCATCCGCTCGACGGTGTGACGGGCACGGTTCCGCTGCATTCTCTCAATCAACTGGAGGCGGAGCCGTTCGATTGGCTGGTTCCGGGGCTCATCCGGGAGAAGGTCGCGCAGTGCTACAAGGCGCTGCCGAAATCGTTGCGGCGCCACCTTGTGCCCGTGCCGCAGCACGTCACAGCGTTCCTGGAGCAGCAGGATTCGGGATCCGGGAAACAGGATCCGGCAAGAGTCCGATCCCGTTTTTTCGCGGCCCTGGCGCGCTACGTCGAGGGGATCGCGGGCGAGCCGGTTTCGCCCGATACGTGGGAAGGCGCGGGGCTGCCGCCCCATCTCAGGATGAATTTCCGCGTGGTGGACGAGGCCGGCCGCGAGCTCGCGGCGGAGCGTGATCTCGCGGCGCTCAAGGCGCAACTGGGCGAGGCCGCCCTGTTGACGTTCTCGAGCGCCGGGGCCGGCATCGAGAGGGGCGGCATCCGCGCCTGGGACTTCGGCGAGCTGCCGGAGAAAATCGCCTTCACGCGCGGCGGGCGTCGGCTCACCGGCTATCCGGCGCTTGTGGACGAGGGTGAAAGCGTCGCGATCCGCCTGTTCGATACGCATGCGGCGGCGGACGCGGCAATGCGCGCGGGCGTGCGGCGGCTCATGCGGCTCGCGCTGAAGGAGCAAATGAAGCAGCTCGAGAAGAACCTCACCGGGTTCGCGCAGGCTGCGCTTGCCCTGCGCGGGCTGGCGTCCGCCGAGGAGTGGAAGGAGGACCTCGTCACCGCCATTGCCGACCGCGCCGTCATCGGCGAGGACGAGCTGCCGCGCGGCGCGGGCGCGTTCGAAGAGCTCAAGCAACGGGCGCGGGCACGGCTGCCCGCGGTGCGCGAGGCGGCGTGCCGCCTGTTCGCAGCCATCGCCGAGGAGCACCAGCGGGCGCAGCAGAAGCTTACCGCTGTCGCGGGATCGTTCCCGCAGCCGGTGGCGGACGTTCGCGCCCAGCTCGCGCGGCTGGTGTTCAAGGGATTCGTCAGCGCCACGCCGTGGCCGCGGCTGCAGGACCTGCCGCGCTACCTGAAGGCGGTACAGCTGCGGCTCGACCGGGTTGCCGTCGACCCGGAGCGCGACCAGCGCCACGCCGCGAACATTGCCGGGCTCTGGCGCCGCTATGAAGAACGCGCCGCGAGGGAGCGCCGGGCGGGCGCAACCGACGCGCGGCTGGAGGATTTCCGCTGGCGCATCGAGGAGTTGCGCGTGTCGCTCTACGCGCAGGAGCTGAAGACTCCGTACCCGGTGTCCTACAAGCGGCTCGACAAGCTCTGGTCCCAGATACGCCCGTAGCCGTCCCCTAGTGGCCTGCCGTCCGCAGCCGGTTGGGGCGGTGCGTGACGCCGGGGAACGCGCTTCACGGAACGCTCCGAGCGATTTCTCGCGAGGCGGCGTGGGCTAGCGGGCGGGCGTACGCAGCCCTATAATTTGATGCTGCGGGGAACGACGGGCGAATTCCAAACCCGTCGGATGGTGAGCGGCTTTTCATAGGGAGATCAACTTATGCGTGCCACGAAATGGACAGCGATGGTCGTATCCGCTGTGGTATTGCTTGCGGCCGGGTGCAGGGGTGCGGTGCCGGTCTACAACGTGACCAATGCTCCGGTCGCCGCCTCTAAGACAGCGAGCCTCGATGACGTCGGCAAGGCGATCGTGCGCGCCGGTGTGACCCTGGGCTGGCAGATGAAGGAGACGAAGCCCGGGCATGTACTCGGGACGCTGTACCTTCGCAAGCACGTGGCGGTAGTCGACGTGAACTACAGCGCCACGTCCTACAGCATCCAGTACAAGGACAGCACCGAGTTGAACTACGACGGACAGAACATCCACCCCAACTACAATGGCTGGATTCAGAATTTGGATAAGGCTATACGCGCCCAGCTGAGCACTCTATAGCCCGGGTATCCCAGGGGCGAGGGCGTTCGAGCGGCTGAACGCGGCCGATGAGAAATCCGGACGAGACGGCATGGGAGACATGCAAGGAACAGCGGTAGAACTGCTGCCGGGAGGCGGCGCGCTCAGCCCGCAGGAACTCGCGCTGGCCGAGTTGATCGTCACCACGCTCAATCTGGAGACACGCCCCGCCGAGATCGACCCCGACGCCCCGCTATACGGGGCCGGTCTCGGACTGGACTCGATTGACATACTGGAAATCGCGCTGGCGGTCTCCAAGAGCTACGGCATCCGGTTGCGGTCGGACGACGAGAACAACCACAAGATATTCAGCTCGCTACGCAGCCTGAATCAGCACATCCAGCAGTTGCGGGCGAAGTAGATGCGACGTGCCCTCGGCAGGACGTGGAAAGCGTTCCTCGTCCTGGCGTTCATCGCGTACCAATACCTGGTTCACACCTCGGTCAGCAGCACGCATACCGGCGCCCTCTACCCGATACTGTTGTGGCTTCCCCTGGCGGCGCTCGCGTTGTGGGTACTGGTGCGCTCCAGCAACAAGCCAGCATGGCTCGCGGCCCTGGCGGCGGCGGGCATTGCCGTGTATCTGGCGGAGCATCAGGAACGGCTGGGGCTCGCCGCGGTCAGTGGAATCTCCCATGCGGCGGCTTACCTGTTTCTGCTGTGGTATTTCGGGCGAACACTCATGCGCGAAAGGGAGTCGCTCATTACGCGGTATGCGCGGCGAGTGCATGGCGCGCTGCCGCCGGACCTGGAGCTGTTTACCCGCAGGTTGACGGCTGCCTGGTGCGTGTTCTTTGCGGCGCAGTTGATCGCCTCGGGTCTGCTGTTAGCGTTTGCTCCGCTCGAGGCGTGGTCGTTTTTCATCAACCTTCTCAATTTTCCGCTGGTGGCGTTCATGTTCTCGGGTCAGTTTGTTTACCGCATGGTCCGCCATCCTGACTGGCCGCGAGCGTCCATCTGGCAGGCGGTCGAGGCGTTTACAGAGGATGCTACCCTCTCAGGAAGTGCGGAAGTGCGCTAGCATTGCTCAATGGCTTCTGCACCACTGGTTCGCGGATTCGGCGCCGGGGGCATATTTGCGCACCACAAGGGACGCGGCATAAGCGTCGAGCGGTTCCTGGCGGATGCCGCACGCCTGGCCGAGCTGCTCCCCAACCGGCGCTACCTCCTCAATCTCTGCACGGATCGCTATCACTTTGCCGTTGGATTTGCGGCGGCGTTGCTGCGCCGGCAGGTCAGCCTGCTGCCGCCCAACGAGACACCCGACCTGATCGAGCGGCTGATCTCCCGATATCCGGGCGTCCATTGCCTGGGCGACCGGGTCACGGGTTTTGAGTCGATCGAGACGATGCTCTTCCCGGATCTGGGCGATTCAGGGTCGTGGGCTCGCGCGGTTCCCGAATTGCCGGAGGCCCAACTCGCGGCCATCGTCTTCACGTCGGGCTCCACCGGCGAGCCCATGCCTTATCACAAGACCTGGGGGAGCCTCGCGGGCGTCGCGGCCGCAGAGATCGAGATCCTTCGCCTGCACGCCCGCCCGGGCATGGCGCTGATCGGCACGGTGCCGCCACAGCATGTGTTCGGACTGGAAGCCACCGTGCTGACGCCGATGCAGGGAGGTCTTGCGCTGCACGCTCGCCGTCCGTTCTACCCGGCCGATATCCGGGCCGAGCTGGCGGCTTTGCCGCGTCCGCGCGCCCTGGTGACGACACCGGTGCACCTGCGAGCGCTGCTCGCGGAAGCGGATGAGCTGCCGCCGGCCGATTTCCTGCTGTGCGCAACCGCGCCGCTCACGCCGCAACTGGCCGCGCAGGCGGAAGCGCGCTTCGGCGCGCCCCTGTACGAGATCTACGGCTGCACCGAGTCGGGCGGGATCGCTGCCCGCCGCACGACCGAGACCGGTGAGTGGCGCGCGATGAGGAGTGTCGCGCTGCGCGCGGACGCCAGGGGCACCTGGGTCAGGGGCGGGCACGTGGAAACCGAGGTGCTGCTCGCGGACGTGATCGAGCTGCGGGGCCGGGGGCGGTTCCTGCTGCACGGGCGCACGGCGGACCTCGTGAACATCGCGGGCAAGCGCACTTCCCTCGCGCACCTCAACTATCACCTGAACTCGATCGAGGGCGTGCGCGACGGCGCGTTCATCGTTCCCGAGCAGGCGGGCGAGGCGGTGACGCGGCTGATGGCATACGTGGTGGCGCCGGGTCTCAGCAGCGAGGCGTTGATGAACGCGCTGCGCCGGCGCATCGACGCCGCATTCCTGCCGCGGCCGCTGCATTTCGTGGAGGCGCTGCCGCGCAACGAAACCGGAAAGCTGCCGCGCCGCGCTCTCAATGAATTCGGGATCGAGCTTGCCGGAAGGACCGGGTAGCGCATAACCATGATCACGATTCCACTCGTTCGCGGTTATGGTCCCGGCTCCGTGTTTGGCTATCGTGAAGGACAGGCGGTCGGCATCGAGGCGTTTCTCCGCGACGCGGGCCGGCTCGCCGCAGAGCTTCCGGAGCGGCGGCATGTGCTCAATCTGTGCGGCGACCGCTACCGTTTTGCCGTTGGATTCGCGGCGGCGTTGCTGCGCCGTCAGGTCAGCCTGCTGCCGCCCAACGTGACACCCGACTTGCTCGAGCGGCTGGTCTCGCAATATCCCGACCTCTATTGCCTGAGCGACGGGCCGGCGGGACCGGGGTCGCTCGAGACGGTGTGCTTTCCGCAGCCAGCGGGCGGCGCAACGGTGACATCGCTGGTACCGGTCGTTCCGGAATCACAGGTGGCCGTCGTGGTCTTTACTTCCGGCTCCACCGGCGAGCCCGTGCCGTATCGCAAGTCCTGGGGCAGCCTCGTTCGCAGCGCCCTGTCCGAGATCGAGCGTCTCGATTTGCGCGGGTGGACGGGCATGGCGGTCCTCAGTACGGTTCCGCCCCAACACTCGTATGGCCTGGAATCGACCGTGCTGATGGTCATGCAGGGTGGCCTGGCGCTGCATGCCCGGCGGCCACTGTTCCCGGCCGATATCCGGGCCGAGCTGGCGGCGCTGCCGCGCCCGCGCGCCCTGGTGACCACCCCCGTGCACCTGCGCGCGCTGCTCGCGG
>JBOIEM010000159.1:0-12967 GCA_050741115.1 Burkholderiales bacterium | reverse complement strand
CGTCGCCGCCGGCCGCACCGCCAGCGCCGGGTCGACCAGGCCGGTGGGACGCACGACCTGCTCCACCACCTGCGCCTGGTGCACCCGCTCGTACTCGGCGGGTGTCGCGGACACGAAAATCGTGCGGCGCATCAGCCGCTCGAACTCGTCGAACCGCAGCGGGCGGTTGTCGAGGGCCGAGGGCAGCCGAAAGCCGTAATCCACCAGGTTTTCCTTGCGTGACCGATCTCCGCGATACATGCCGCCGAGCTGCGGCACCGTGACGTGGCTCTCGTCGATGATCAGCAGCGCGTCGTGCGGCAGGTAGTCGATGAGGGTCGGCGGCGGCTCGCCCGGCTCGCGGCCCGAGAGATGCCGGGAGTAATTCTCGATGCCTTTGCAGAAGCCCATCTCGGCGAGCATCTCCAGGTCGAAGCGCGTGCGCTGCTCGATGCGCTGGGCCTCGACCAGCTTCCCCTGCTTCTGGAACCAGTCGATCCGCTCGCGCAGCTCCTCCTTGATCGCTTCGATCGCCCGCAGCGTGGTCGCGCGCGGGGTGACGTAGTGGCTCGAGGGATAGACGGTGAAGCGCGGCACGCGCTGCAGGATGTGCCCGGTGAGCGGGTCGAACAGGTGAATCGTCTCAACCTCGTCGTCGAAGAGCGTCAGGCGCACGGCGGTCTCCGAGTTCTCCGCGGGGAAGATGTCGAGCACCTCGCCACGCACGCGGAAGACCCCCCGCCGGAATTCGATCTCGTTGCGCTCGTATTGCATGGCGGCGAGGCGCTGGATGGCGTCGCGCTGGGAGAGCTTCTCGCGCTCGCGCAGGTGCAGGATCATGCTGTGGTAGTCCACCGGGTCGCCGATGCCGTAGATCGCCGAGACCGTGCAGACGATGACGGTGTCGCGGCGCTCGAGCAGCGACTTCGTGGCCGAGAGCCGCATCTGCTCGATGTGCTCGTTGATGCTGGAGTCCTTCTCGATGTAGAGGTCCTTCGAGGGCACGTAGGCTTCGGGCTGGTAGTAGTCGTAATAGGACACGAAGTACTCGACCGCGTGCTCGGGGAAGAACTCGCGCATCTCGGAATAGAGCTGCGCGGCGAGCGTCTTGTTGGGCGCCATGATGAGCGCCGGGCAGCCGATCCGCGCGATGACGTGCGCCATGGTGTAGGTCTTGCCGGAGCCGGTGACGCCGAGAAGCGTCTGGTAGACCAGGCCGTCGCGCACGCCGGCGGCGAGCTTCTCGATTGCCTCGGGCTGGTCGCCCGCCGGGGGAAAAAGCTCGTTGAGCTGGAAAGGGCTTTCCGGGAAGCGGACGAGGGGTGCGGCAGCGTTCACGTCCGCTCGGCTCTTCGGCGTGGATTGAGTGATCTCTGGCATCAGCGTTGAGCCAAACCACATAGTTTCTCACGGCGATGCATTCGCTCGCCAGCCCGGGACCGCCCGGGCAGCGGATTCGACACGAGAGAGAGGAAAAAGTGCGGGCGCAAGGGGAGCGCCCTGCAGGGCGCTAGCCCTCACGCCGCGTCGGGACGTCAGTGACGGGGCAACTTCAGGCGCGAGACCGTCCAGCGCGAGACATCCTCTTCGGGCTCGTCGCCTGTGATGTTGTTCAGCGGCAGCGCCAGGTTGGTGACGAACATTTCGTCGTCCACGATGACCAGGCTCGCCGGGAAGAGCAGCCCGTTCGGCGTTCCGTTGCGGCGAATGCCGCGGAACTCTCCCAGCCTCGCGACGATCCTGCCGTGCTCGTTCAGCGCAAGGACTTCGTCGGCCTGGTTGGCCGCCACCCACACGCGCCCGTGCTTGTCGATGGCGAGGCCGTCGGCGCCGTTGATGCTTTCGGCGAAGACGCTGACCGCATTCATGCTCAGCGGCGGCAGGGTCAAGTCGAACTTGAGAACGCGGTCATCACCGGTATTGGCGATGAACAGTGTCTTCTCGTCGCGGCTCAGCGCCAGTCCATTTGCACCGAAGGGCGGGAAGCCGGCCGTGGCAAGCAGCGGATCGTGGCTGATCTTTTCAACATTGCAGTTCGGCGCGCAGCCCGGCAGGTTGCTGATCCTGAAGATGGCTCCCTGGAACGAATCGGAGATGTAGAGCACGTTTCCATGCCGGTTCAGGACCATCGCATTGGGGACACGGGCGAAGGCTCCGAACATGATGGTATCCAAGCTGGTGTCCGGGTTCACCACCGTGCGCGGAGTAGGGGGGCCAACCGACGGGATCAAGGCAACCTCTTCGATCGCGGTGGCGCCATTGAAATTCGCCGCGATGCGCAGAATCCTCGACCCGGTACCGGAAAAATCACCAACGGCAGCGATATAGACCTTCCTGGTGTTCCGGTCGAATTCCAGGCCGAGTAACGGCGTGCTTCCGAAGTCGCGCTCCGCCTCCAGCCTGCCGCGGCGGTCGAAGCGCAGCAGCTTGTTCTTCGGACTGGGATTTGCCATTGACGGGGCATCAAACGTGCCCACGAATATGTCGCCGTTCCTGGGATTGGCGGTGATCCCTTCCGGGAATCTCACGCCTTCCCGAAGCACCGCGAACGCGTCGACGTCGCGATCGATGAACAATCTCGTGGAATGATCGTCGTCCGCGAAGACCATTCCGGCACCACCGGCAACGGCGGCAAGCAAAACGGGCAAGCAAGCTTTCAGGATCTCCCTCATGTTCTCCCCCTTCACAACGTTGATGGAACGAGCACTTATGATGCGCAGGAGACGAGCCGAAATCAACCTGCTTTCGACGGCGCCGCCTTCGTAGTTACGCCAGGGCGCCGCTGAAGGTAAAATGCGCCTAGTTGAAAGCCCCTCCCCTCCATCTATTGGCCACCTTTCCAGGAAAATGAGCCCATCGCTGCTCTCCGGCGTCGAGATGGCGCCGCGCGACCCGATCCTCGGCGTGACCGAAACGTATAACGCCGATGGCAACCCAAACAAGGTGAACCTGGGCGTCGGCGTCTATTACGACGACAACGGAAAGGTCCCCGTGCTGGAGTGCGTGCGCCGCGCCGAGCAAAAGCTCGCGGAGAGCGCCCTGCCGCGCAACTACCTGCCAATCGACGGACTCCAGGCTTACGACCGGGCGGTCCAGCAGCTTCTGTTCGGCGTCGGCAGCCCGGTGCTCCGTGAGCACAGAGTTGTGACCGTGCAGACCCTGGGCGGAACCGGAGGGCTCAAGGTCGGCGCCGACCTGCTGCACCGGCTCAACCCGAAAGCCCGGCTCCTGATCAGCGACCCGAGCTGGGAGAACCACCAGGCGCTCTTCGATTACGCCGGCTTCAAGGTTGAGTCCTATCCCTATTACGATGCGGCCACCCACGGCGTTAGATTCGACGCCATGATCGACGCGCTCAAGAAGCTCCCGGCAGACTCGATCGCGGTGCTGCACGCCTGCTGTCACAACCCGACAGGCGTCGACCTGTCGGTGGAGCAATGGGAGCGCGTGATCGAGGTCGTCAACGCGCGGGGCGTCGTGCCCTTCCTCGATATCGCCTATCAGGGCTTTGCTGAGGGGCTCGATGCCGATGCCGCGCCGGTGCGCCGCTTCGCGCAGGCGTGCCCGGTTGTCTTCGTGTCGAGCTCGTTCTCGAAATCACTCTCGCTCTACGGCGAGCGGGTGGGCGCGCTCTCTGTCGTCACCGAGAGCGCGGACGTGGCGGCGCGCACACTCTCGCACCTCAAGCGCGTGATCCGCACCAACTACTCCAATCCGCCGACCCACGGCGGGCAGGCCGCCGTAATGGTGCTGACGACGCCAGAGCTGCGAATGCTGTGGGATCGCGAACTGGGCCAGATGCGCGATCGCATTAAATTGGTGCGGCGCCAGCTGGTCGAGAAGATCCGCGCCATCCGCGCCGACTTCGATTTCAGCTACGTGGTCAGCCAGCGCGGCCTGTTCTCGTATTCGGGCCTGTCGCGCGAGCAGGTGAAGCGGCTGCGCGAGGAATACGCGCTCTACGCCATCGACAGCGGCCGCATCTGTGTGCCGGCGATCAACTCGCGCAACATCGATTACGTCGCGCGCGCGATCGCCAGCGTGCTGGTGTAGCCGGCGTAGCTCCCCCAACTACTTCATAAAATGGGGAAATTCTGAAATTTTCATTGACCCGTCGGGCGCCAGCCGCTAGAATGGGCATTCAGATTTTTCCCCGATAGCTCAGCCGGTAGAGCGACGGACTGTCGAATGGCAGCATCACAGGGTGACCTGTGAAGGAAAATCGGGTGAACTCAGGGAATGTCCTTCGTGGAAGAATCCTGAGCCAAGCCCGCCGAAGGGCGGCAAGTAGGCGGGAAGGTGCAGAGACTAGGGGGTGAGCAGCCCAGGCGATAAGCCCCCATTAGCGCCCGACACCCCACCGGGTCATGCCGAGGGTGATGAGATAGTCCAACGCGCAAGCGTTGTAATCCGCAGGTCGTAGGTTCGAGCCCTACTCGGGGAGCCATAAAAAAGCAGGGGCTGGCGCATCGCTAGCCCCTTTTTTTAACGGCCACGCGCTTCACGTCGCCGCTTTCTTAAATCTTCGGGTACGGGTGCCTCGCTACCATGGCCTCGATGAGGACGGGCCTCTCCTTCGTAGCAGCGAGGCCTTGCCGGAGCGCCCCTTCGACATCCTTGGGATCGGTGACGCGGATGCCTTCGGCCCCGCTGGCCTTGGCGATCGCAGCGAAGTCGGGACTATGGAATGCGGTGCCGTAGGTGTGCCCGTAGAGGTTCGATTGCTGCATGTAGGTCTGGCCGAAGGCGCCGTCGTTGAGGATGATCATGAGGATGTTCGCCCCGTACTCAGCCGCAGTGGGAAGATCGCCGATCGTCATGAGAAAGGCACCGTCCCCGGCGAGCGCGACCACGTCGCGGCCCGGAAACTCCATCTTGGCCACGATCGCGGTGGGAAGGCCGTAGCTCATGGCGTTCCAGACCCCCGACTGCATGAAGGACTCGGGAGTCGCGATGCGGCGGAAGGTGCGGGCCCACATCTGGCAGTTGCCCACGTCGCTCGCCACCACGGCCTCGTCATCGAGCACGGCATTCATCGCGTCCATCAGCACGCCCGGGTGGATGGGCCGGTCATTCCGGTGCGGCTCGTTCTGGGCCGCAAGGCTCGCGCGGATGGCGGCCTTGCCTTCGGCCATTTTCCGGATGAGAGCCTCGTCGCGAGGCCGCCGGTAATCGCCCAGCCGGTCCAGCAGCGCGGTCAGGAAGAGCTTGGGGTCGGCCACGCGCTGGTCCTCGCCCACGTAGCGGGAGTCCGCAGTGTCGTCGAAGCCCACCAGGACAAGGTTCTTCTCGGGGGCGCGTTGCCGCAGCTCGGCCAGTTCGGCCGTCGCCGCCCGCAATCCCACTGCGAGCACGAGATCGGTGTGCCTGAGCGCCTCGACGCACAGGGGATGGCTGCGATAGTGCTGGAAGTGCCCCGCGAAGAAGGGATGCTCCTCCGGGATAACGCCGATCGCGTCCTGCGCAAAAACCACGGGCGCCTGGAGCCTGAGGGAAAGCGCCGACAATTCCCGCAGCGCGCTCTTGCGGATGATCCCCTTCCCCGCCGCGATGACCGGTGACCGCGATTCCATGAGTCGTTGCGCGAAGCGGTCGACGTCCTTCGCGTCCGGCGTGGCGACCTGGATGGGAAGGTTGTGATAGGCGGGAAGCACGGCGGGGGTTTCCTGCAAGATGAACTCGCTGTAGTCCGACAAGCGGGGCAGCTCGACATGCACCGGCCCCGGTCGTCCGCTGCGCGCGATGTGGAAAGCTTTCGCCATCACACCAGGAATATCCTCGATGCGCTCGACCCGCGCGGACCACTTGGTGATCTTCTTGAACATCTCGTGGACGAAGGCGGGATCGTCGACCCCGTGAAACGCCTCCCGGTCGGCCTTCAGGGGAACCGCGCCGCTGATATGCACCACGGGGGATGCTGCTCCATAGGCCTGGGCCACACCGGCCATGGAGTTGATACAGCCCGGCCCGGCGGTCACGATGCATACCCCGGGCTTTCCCGTGAGACGCCCGTAGGCGTCTGCCATCAGAGAGACGTTCGGCTCCTGCTTGCAGGTCACCATCCGGATGGATTTCACCCGGCTCAACCCGTCGTAGATCGGGTGAATGTGCGAGCCCGGGACGCCGTAGACCCGCTCGACGCCCTCCTCCCGCAGCGCTTCGGCCACCGCCTCGCCTGCATGCATTGCCCGGTGCTGTGAATTCGTCCTGAGCGGGCTACGGGACATAGATCCACAAGTCGAGCTGCACGGAGCAGCCGGGGACGAGCAATGGTCCCGGCACTTGCACCGCCGAGATCGGGAGCGGCCGGCCGTGCAGGCGCCGCTTCCAGACCTGGCACGCAGGATGAAGCTCCTTCAAGTCCGTATGGAACTGCTGGATGCGGAGGACGTTGCCGAGCGATGTGCCGAACTCCCCGCAGGTGTTTTCCGCGACATCGAGCAGGTATTCCATCTGGGCCACGACGGCGGAACCCGATTTCCCGCGCGCTTTCCTGATGGGCCCCGCATCATCCGCGGCGACCAGACCCGAAAAGCACAGCAGGTCACCGGCCCGGACGGCAACCGGGTGGCCGTCGCACACCGCCGGGCTCGTGCCGCGTGCGCGAACGCACGCCGTCTTTCCGTTGCGGGCAGTTGCGACCAGATTGATCTCGCAGCGCGCTTCCGCGAGGGCGAAACCGGGATCCGCGGCTGGAATGAACGTGGTCGCGGGTATCCGGTCTCCGAAATGCCGGGCCCAGGTCTGATTGAACGCGGGCACATCGTTGATATCGGCGAGATAGACCTGCGCCTTCACGACGCTATCGAGTGCCGCCCCGGCGCCCTCCAGCGCCGGCACGAGCTTGTTGCGGATGATGTAATCGGCTTCGAGCTGGATGCGGTTGCCCTTCCACAGGTGGCCCGCGGGCACCTTGGCCTCCGGCGCGATGCCGCCCAGGTCGCCGGGCTTCCATGCCGCAAGAAAGCCCGCGATGAACACGTAATCCCCAGCCTTCGCCACGGGAGCGAAGGACGAGGTGGCGGGAACGTCCAGGCCTGGCGGAAAAACGGGCGTGACCGGAACGCCTCCATCCGGCCGGACGGCGATCACCTCCATGGACATGCCCGCGGGCGGCAAGCGCAGCCCCGGTTCCAGTACCGTCGTACTCGGTGGAACGTAGTTGCCGCAGCACTCGCGGCGCACCTGGTGCATGAACGGCACGGCGCGCCAGTCGCGGAAGTACTGATCGGTGCGCACGGCCCGGGCGAAATCGGTGCCGCCCGCCCGTAGCACTTCCTGCGCGCACCGGAACATCCGCCCGGCTTCGCGGTACCACCTCGGCTTGCCGGAAAGCGGACGCGGCCCCTCCATCAGCTCCGTGGCGGGACCACCCCTGGCATCGGTTGCCATGACGCCGGAAGCAAATACCCAGCTGCCCGCCCGCATGCCACGGGCCCAAGGAATGCGCGCCGGACCGAATTCAAGCGGCAGCAATGCCTCGGCCCGGCTGGAAGCCATTCTGCAATCCCGGAATGCGGCTCAGGCCGCGCCGCGCGCCGTGACGGCACCGATGGCGGCAAAGAGATCGGCGACGGTCTGGCGCGGAATGCCGCGGGTGATGAAGACGAGCCGCGTGCTGTGGTCACTCCCCGGCCATGCTGCGAGCTCGAGCGGGGGATGAAACAGATGCTGGACCCCCTGCACGACCATGGGCCCCGATTTGCCCTCGACGTTGACGAGCCCCTTCACGCGCAGAAGGTCCGGCCCGCGCAGCGCCGTCAAGACTTCCATGCACTGCGTGAACGCCGCCCATGTCATCGGCTGCTCGAAGCGCAGCACGAATGATTGCACGGTCTGGTCGTGCCGGTGACCGTGCTCGCCCTCCTCGCCCTCCCCCAGCCAGCGCTCGACCTCCTCCAGATCGGCGCGCGTGCGGCGCAATCCGACGTCCACCAGGAAGGCGAGCTCGATCTCGCCGTTGGTCGCGACGCGCAGCGGCGCCCGGGGATTGATTTCGCGCAAGCGCTCGGTGAGAGCGGCGAGCGGCTGCCCCGCGACCAGATCGGACTTGGTCACCACGAGCCGGTCGGCGAGCGCCACCTGCTTCACCGGTTCCGAAAATTGCACGAGTTGCCCCGGCGCGTTGACCGCGTCCACCAGCGTGACCACGCAATCGAGCCGGTACTGGTCGCGCAGCAGGGAATCCGTCAACAGCGTCTGCATCACCGGCGCCGGGTCGGCGAGCCCGGTGGTCTCGATGACCACGCGGTCGTAATCGATGATCTCCCCGTTGCGCCGCTTGACAAAGAGATCGCGCAGCGTCTCCTGCAGGTCGCCGCGCAGCACGCAGCAGAGACACCCGTTGTTGAGCAGCATCATCTGCTCGGAGGAGACCTCGACGAGTTCGTTGTCCACGCCGATTTCGCCCAGCTCGTTGACGATCACCGCGACCCGGTTCATCTCGGGCCGCTGGAGCAGGCGGTTGACGAGGGTGGTCTTGCCGCTGCCGAGAAAGCCGGTGACGATCGATACCGGTATCAGGCCCGCCAGCGAGTCATGTGTTTCCTGCATCTCTAGATGTTCATCTCCAGACAGTAGACGCCACCGCCGAAGCGATCGACGGCGTACACGATCCCGCGATCGTCCACGAATACGTCGTTGATCTGGGACGACCCCTTGGGCGCAAGGCGCGGCGTGCCGGGCACGAAATAGGCGATCTCGCGCGGCTGCAGGGGGTTGGAGACGTCGAAGGCGCGCACGCCGCCCGCGAAGAACGTGGCGAAAACGATGTGGTCCGAGCGCCACGAGCACGGACCCGGCAAATTCTCGTGCATGTTGTGCGCGCCATATCGGCCACCGCGCTTGACAAATGCCTCGACCGGAGGCAACGGCAGGGTGGCGACCGGAACAAGGTTGGTTTCCTCGCGGCCGTCCACCACCCACCCGAGCTTCGGCCAGTCCTCGCCGCCGTCTCTCACGCATTCGTCGGTGATGATGATGGTGCCGTTCTTGTTGAACAGCGGCAGCACCGTATGCGTGAAGCCGTTATAGGGAGGCGAATGACGCCAGCGGGTGACGAGCCTGGGGCGCGACTTGTCGGAGATGTCGAGGATGACCGTGCCGCCGTCGATATAGCCGATATAGGCGCGGTCCGGCCGCTGCGGATAGACGTTGGTGTTGTGGGGACGGTAGCCGCCGTCGAAGCGCGGATGACGCGGCAACGGCCCTTCGGGGTCGCCTTTGCGGGTGCCGGGCAGCCACCAGCGCCCCACCTCCACCGGCTTCGACGGATTGCGCACGTCGATGATCTGGTAGAACTGGTCGTCCTTGGGGTTGCTCGGCTCGAAGTCGGCCGCGCCGGAGGTAAGGTGGACGTATTGCCCGTCGGTGAACCAGACGCAGTGCGCGCCGCGCGAGCTCGGGCCCGAGCGATCGAAATGCGAAATCAGCTTCGGCGCCTCCGGCTTGCTGATGTCAAAGATGTCCATCCCCGCCGGCTTCAGGCCCCACTTCTTCGTCTGGTAGGCGACCGCCATGGTGTTGCCCACGACGTCGAGCGAGTTCGAGCGCACGTCGGCGTGCGGGAGATCGGTCTGGACCACCATCTTCGGGTTGCGCGGATCGGTCACATCCACCGCCGTGAAATTCTTGGGCGCGGACTCGTGCGCGACCCACAGGATGCGGCGGCCGTCCGGCGCGGCTTGCATGTTGATGCCCTCCCCCACGCCGCCGAAACCGGCAAGCTCGTTGTGGCCGAGGAGCTTCATGTTGAGGGAGAGGTGGTTCGCCTGCGCCCCGGGTCTCAGCGTTCCTTCGACTGCCATTTATCTTCCTTTCCGTGTAGTGCGCCCGGGAGTCCGCCCCCGCAAACCGGCGCGTTTTCTCAGGACTGCGTGTATGGCCGCGGTGTCCTCCATGGCGAATCCCTGCCTGAGAGCCGCGGTGTAATACGGGATGCTGCCGTCGAAGAGCGGCGTAGGACATCTGAGCCGCCGCACGAACGCCCGGATGATGTCGATGTCCTTCTGGTAGATCTTCGACTTCATGTGGGCCGGAGTATAGCGGCCGCGCACCATCAAGGGCCCCCGCACCTGAAACATGCGCGAGGCGCCGGCGCCGTCGCTGATGACGCGGTAGAGGAGCCCGGGGTCAACGCCCGCCTTCTCGCCCACCACCATCGCCTCGGCGGTGGACAGGTTGTGTATCGTCACGAGCAGGTTGGCGACGAACTTGAGCTTCGACCCGACGCCGAACCCGCCGCAGTAGTAGGTCGAGCGCGCGAATCCGTCGAAGACCCTGCGGCAACGGCTGAACGCCCGCCGCTCGCCGCTCGCGTAGACCGCGATATCCTTGGCGGCGGCCTGGGCGCCGGTGCCGCTGATCGGGCAGTCGAGCAGGACGACTCCTTTGCGCGCGAGCCGGCGCCGCAGGCTTTCCTTCAGCTCGAGCGTCATCGTGCTCGCCTCGATCACGATTGTTCCGGGGCGCGCGCCGTCGGCGATTCCCTGCCTGCCGCAGAATGCTTCCTCCATCGCCGCCGGCGAGGGCAATGAAGTGATGAGGATCCGCGCCCGCGCCGCGACATCGGCGCACGAGTGCGCGGTGCGCCCGCCCGCTCTCGTCAATGCCCTCATGGGCGCGGACGCGACGTCGTAGCCGACGACGTTGAAGCCCGCCGCGAGCAGGTGCCGCGCGAAGGCGCCGCCCATGATGCCGAGGCCGATCTGCCCGACCGTTCCCCTCCTGCGGACCGCCCTCTTTCGTGTTCTTCTCAATGCACGATTCACGAGTCACCAGTCACGAGCAGTCTAGTGGGATGTCCTCGAAGCGGTGGAACGACACGGGGCTCCTCGCGGAATGCCGGCGGGTGCTGCAGCGCGTCCAATGCTAACATTGCGTCAACCGCCGGACAATTCTCAGCCCGCGTAGTGACAGGATATGGACTGCGCGCGGCGCCGTGCCCGCGCCCCTTTATCCCGCGGTGCATTATGCGACATAATCTCCCTTCCTCGCGTCGATCCCTTCTGGAGGTCGGTTGAAGCAAATCAACATCGGCATCATCGGTACCGGCTGGTGCGGCGGCATCCGCGCCGAGACCTGCGCCAGCAATCCCGTCGTGGGCAATCTCCACCTCGCGGAGATCCGGCCCGAACGCCTCGCGGAAATCGCCCAAGCGACGGGCGCGAAGACCGCCACCGCCGACTACCGCGACCTCCTCAGGATCCGCGAGATCGACGCCTACTTCATCTCCGCGACGCCGGAGACGCACCATTACCCGATGGCGCGCGAATGCCTGCTCGCCGGGAAGCACGTGTTTCTCGAAAAGCCGATCGCGTTGGAGCTGCACGAGGCCGACGAGCTGATCGCGCTTGCGCGAAAGAACCGCCTCAAGTTCACCATCGGCTACTCGCAGCGCTTCAATCCCAAATTCGCCTACGTCAAGAAGTCGATCGCGAGCGGCGCCATCGGGAAACCGGTGAGTGCGCTGGTGAGCCGCCATGTCACCCGCGGCCTGGGCAAGAAGATCACGGGACGCACCAAGCTCTCCCCCGCCGCGATGGAGGCTACCCACGACCTCGACTTCGTGCTGTGGTGTCTCGAGCCCGCCCGGCCGGCGCAGGTCTTTTCGACGATCAACTACGGCGCCCTGCGCGAGACGACGGGAGCGGACATCCCCGACTCCCAGCTCATCACGGTCATCATGGATAACGGCCTCTCTTTCGTGGTCAACGCGGGCTGGAGCCTGCCCCCCGGCTACCCGAATTTCTCCACGACCTGGATCGAGATGATTGGCACCGAGGGGGCGCTGCTGGTCGACGACAGCCACCGTGATGTCATCTTGAATACCCTGCGCGAAGGCATGCGCCTGCCGATGTCTTCGATGCCCGGGGAGTTCGTGGATCACGCCTATGCCGGGCCGATGAAAGCGGAAACGGTGCATTTCCTCGAGGCGGTCGCCTGCGACCGCCCGGTGCTGGTCACCCCGGAGCAGGCGCGCCAGGTGATGGAGGTCTACATCGCGGCCGACCTTTCCGCCGAGCGCCGCGAGCCGGTCAGCCTGCCGCTGCCGGAATCGCGCGCATCCGCCGCCGCGGCGCGTTGAAACCATGAGAAAGAAGCCAAAGCGCATCGGGCTTGCGATCGTCGGCGCGGGACGCGTCGGCTTGATCCGCGGGGAGCTCGCGGCACGCCACCCGGAAGTGGACTGGATCGGGCTCGCCGAGATCAACCCCGAGCGCGGCGAGATCGTGCGCGAGAAATGCGGCGCGGATTTCGTCACGACCGATTTCCGCGAGCTGCTCTCGCGGCCGGAAGTCAACGCCGTCGTCGTCTCCACCGACGAGCACCTGCACGTCGATCCGGTTGTTTACGCCTCGGAGCGCAAGCTCCCGATGCTGATCGAGAAGCCGCTCGCCACCGACCTGGCGGAATCGGCCAGCACGCTTGCCGCCATCGAGAAGAGCGGCGTGGACGCCGTGATCGGCTACACCCAGCGCTTTCGCCGCCGCTGGCTGGTGGCGAAGGAGAAGGTGAAGTCGGGGGCGCTGGGCGAAGTGACGATGGTGACTTCGCGCGCCTTCATGAACCGGCTGGTCGCCATCGACAACTACAAGCGCAGCGACAATCGCTCGGAGGTGACGCCGATGGTTATCTCCGGCACGCACGCGCTCGACCTCGTGATGTGGCTGATGGAGGCGAAGAAGCCGGTCGAGGTGTACGCGCGCTCGGTCAACAAGGCGCTGGGCCCGACCTGGCAGGGGGTCGACGGCACCGGCTACACCATCACGTTCGATGACGGCGCAATCTATCACGGCGTGATTTCCTGGGCGCTGCCCGAGATCTGGCCCGGCGCCGTGTACAGCCTCGAGATCGGCGCCGTCGGCACCGAGGGCGTGCTCACCATCGACGACACGCACCGCGACATCGTGCTCGCGACCAACCTCATCCAGGCCGAGGGCTACGCGCCGGACAAGCGCCGCCATGTCGATTTCCTGACCAGCTACCC
>JBOIEM010000158.1:0-7193 GCA_050741115.1 Burkholderiales bacterium | reverse complement strand
CTTCCAGCGCTCCCAGATCGCCTCGCCCGTTTCGAGGTTCACCGGCACGCGGAAGCCGAGCGGGACCCTCGGGTCCGGGTCGTAGGTCGCCGCCATGCAGAGGTTCATGATGCAGTGGCCCTCCGCCATCGAGAGCTTCTCCTTCCTCCACACGTGCTCGAGGAAGCGCTTGATGCGACCGTCGTCGATACCCCTCACCAGGCCCTTGCGGCGCGATTCGCGGCGCGCGTCGTATTTTCCGGGTCGTCGCCTAGTCGCCCGGTACTTCTGGAGCTCGTTCAGCGTGTTCGGCCAGTCGCACCAATAGACGAAGTCGAAATAGGCGTCGCCCGAGTGGTTCGCGACCGCGCCCCAATACCTCGCGTACTTCATGCCGTGGAGGATGGCGCCGTAGCCGCCGGATGACTTGCCGAAGCAGCCGCGATGCTCGCGGCTCGCGAGCGTGCGGAACTGGCGGTCCACGAAGGGAATGATCTCCTGCGTGAGATAGTCCGCGTAGTCGCCGATCGCGGACGAGTTCACGTACTGGTTGCCGCCCAGCGCCGTGAAGCAGTCGGGAAAGACGATGATGACCGGGCCCATCTTTCCCTCCCGGATCAACCGCGCCGCGCGCTCCGGCACGTTGTCGCCGAACGGCTTCCAGTTGGTATGAGAAAGCCCGGTGCCGGTGAAGCCGACGAGGTCGTAGAGCACCGGGAAGCGCCGCTTCCCGGCCTCGTCGTACTGCGGCGGCAGCCACACGCCAACGTTACGGGCGTGCGGGTCGCCGAGCGGGTTGCCCTTGAGGATCCTGGACGTGTCCCAGCACGACCAGCCTGCCGGCGGGACCTTTGGGGCGTTTGAGGGTCATGTCGTTGGGTGACGAGTAATGAGTGATGCGCGAGCGCTAACGGTGCACCGGATTATTTCATATTGATGCACCAAGCGTGAAACATTCGCGACGCCGACCCATGCCGGTGCGGCCGGTGCACTGATGGTGCAAGCTCTGCGCCGAGCCGGTGCGTCGCTCGTCGGCGACGCGTGAATCTTTCTCGCGCGTGGCGATATTTATTATCGCGTGTCAGCGCAACGCTCGCGGCGTATTCTTTCGCCATGAGCTCAACGAAAGAATCGCCTGCAAAGGAGCACGCAATGGCCGAATCGTTCTGGAAAGCCGCAGCAGCTTCCCTGCCGCCGCACCTGCAGTGGCGCTATGCGAGGTTGTTCGAGACCGCGGAGAGAATCGATCTGCTGCTCGATTTCATCGTGAGCTCGAGCGGGCACGCGCGCCGCGCCCTGGCGCGAACGTGCGGCGGAATTGCCAATGCACTGCGCGGTGCGGCGCGAGTACTCGACGTCGCCGCGCGCCGGTTGACGGCTACGCGCTGAAGATACCAGGGCGAGGCCGCTACAGCGCGATCTTCTGCCGCTGCCCCGTTTCCGACGCGCGCACGATGGCGTCGAGCATCCGGTGGCGGCGCACCGCGTGGTCGAAATCGGGCTCGACGCCCTGGCCGGCGCGGATCGCCTTGGTGAAATTGACCCACATCTGGCCGACGTCGTAGGCGCGGCCCTCTTTCCGCACCGCCTCGGGCACCCACTTCAGCCGCTCGGGAACGGGCATTTCCTGCAACGCCTTGTCATCCTTGTGGCCGCCCACGATCTTGCGGCTCGCTTCCTGCCCGGCCTCGCCGCCCCCGATCATTGCCAGCGTGCCGTCCTTGCCGTAGATCTCGAACCGGTAGCCGGTGCCGTGATAGGGCTGGACGCCCACGTTCGCGCCGATGACCGCGCCGTTCTCGAGCCGGCCCTGGATCATGATGTTGTCGGGCGCGGTGGTGTCCACATATTTCTTCGTGTCGGTCTCGAACCACTGCCGCACCTGCGTGCTGACGATCGCTGACACCTCGGTCAGCTCGCCCACGACCATGCACACGGCGTCGATGGCGTGACCGAAGGTGATGGTCAGCGGGTTCGCGCCCAGCGTCGCGTCGCGCTGCCAGGTGCGGTCGGAAGTGCGGGTGAGCACGCCGCTGTTCATCATCGTCATGTTGACCGACAGCATCTCCCCGACGTATCCGTCCTTGATCAATTCGCGCATATACAGGTACGCCGGCGATGCACGCCGCTGCAGGCCGACCATGGTCTGGAGCTTCTTCCGGCGGGCCAGCGCCGCGAGCTCTTCGGCCTCCTTCGTGTTCGCGCCGAGCGGCCATTCGCAGTAGACGTGTTTGCCCGCCTCGAGGGCGGCTTTCGCGAGCGCGAGGTGCGCCGGCACGCGCACGGCGACGAGAGCCGCTTCGACCCGCGGGTCCGCGCTCATCGCGCTCACGTCGCTGTACGCGTGCTTCACGCCGTACTTGTCGGCCGCCGCCTGCGCCGTGTCCGCGTGCGCCGTGCACACGGCGTAAAGCTCGGTCTCCGGCAGCTGCGTGAGCGCCGGCACATGCGCCCACGGCCCCCAGCGTCCGCCCGCTCCAATCAGTCCCACGCGCAATCTTTCGGACGAACTCATGCCTCTCCCCTTATCACTCATTGCTATTTTATTTCGATGAACTCGAGCTGCACGCCGTCCGGCCCCTCGAAGAAGCACACCCGCCGGCCGCCGGAGACGACGGTCTGCTCGAGGATATGAATGCCCTGGGCCTTGAGCTTTTCCACCAGCGCGTCGAGCTCATCGGTGTCGATGGCAATGTGCTCCATGCCGTACTTCTGCTCGCGCGTCTGGTCCTCGAGAAAGTCGGTGACGTTGAGGTGCAGCCCGTGCAGGTCCAGGCGGTAGCCGCCTCGCGGGTTCTTGTTCACGATCTTCGCGCCGAGCGTGTCCACGTAGAACTTCGCCGTCTTCTCGGGATCCCTGGTCTTCAGGTGCAGGTGGTTGAGCTTCAGGGTCATGGGCGCATCCTCGCAGTCCGCAGAAGAGACCGGATCATACAACGAAGGGGGAAAGGCAAGGCGGAAGGATGAAGGATGCGGGATGCAGGACGAGAAACGGAGTAGAATCGAACCCCCGTCCTGACCAGAGTGCCGCAGCATTTCCCTTACTTGGCGAAAGGAGATCGAACATGGCGATACGTATTGGCGACGAAGCACCGGATTTTACTGCCGAAACCACCGAGGGACCGATCCGCTTCCACGAGTGGATAGGCGACAAATGGGCGATCCTGTTCTCGCATCCGAAGGACTTCACGCCCGTCTGCACCACCGAGCTCGGCTACATGGCCGGCCTCAAGCCGCAATTCGACAAGCGCAACACCAGGATCGTCGGGTTGAGCGTGGATCCCGTGAGCGATCATAAGGCCTGGGTCAACGACATCAAGGAAACCCAGGGGCACGCGGTCAACTACCCGATGATCGGCGACGCGGACCTCACCGTGGCCATGCTCTACGACATGATCCACCCCAACGCGAGCGGGGGGAAGCGGACGGCAGTGGACAACGCGACGGTCCGCTCGGTATTCATCGTCGGGCCCGACAAGAAGGTCAAGGCGATGCTGGTCTACCCGATGAGCGCGGGCCGCAATTTCGACGAGGTGCTGCGGCTGCTCGACTCGCTGCAATTGAACGCGAAGCATACGGTCGCGACGCCGGTGAACTGGAAGCCGGGCGACGACGTCATCATTCCGACCTCGGTTTCCGACGAAGACGCGAAGAAGAAGTACCCCCAGGGCTTCAAGACGCTGAAGCCCTACCTGCGGATCGTCGCGCAGCCGAAGTAAGCGTTCCGACGGAAGCGGGAGAAGGGCGCGATCCCGCGCCCTTCTTCACCCGCTACTTCTTCTAGATCGCCCGCCTTCGCCTCTCCCGGACCAGCTCCTCGAGGCCGCGGATGACGGTCTCCAGGTCGGTCAGATTCGGGTTCACCGCGAGCGCGCGGCGGAAGTACTCGATCGCTCTTTCGTACTGCTCAAGGCGAACGTAGATCTGCCCGTAGCCCGACAGCGCGCCAAAGTGCTGGGGGTTTCGCTTCATCACCTCGTCGCAGTCCGCGAGCGACTTGCGCATGTCGCCTGCCAGGTAAAAGGCGGTCGCGCGCTTGTTCCACCCCTCGGCGAAGTCGGGGCTGCGCTCGATCACCCCGGTGAAGATCTCGATCGCCCGCGGGTAGCGGCGGGCGTTCATCTCCGCCACGCCGCTCTCCAGCAGCCGGTCGGTTTCCTCGTCGCCCGAGCGGCTCCATGCGAGCCAGACGGCCTGCCCGGCGATGCCGCGCACGACGGGATTCTCGTCGGAGAGGCGTTTCACCAGCAGTGGCCCGTCCGCGGCAAGCCCGTTGCGCCCGAAATAGACGACGCCCGCGAGGCGGAAGCGGGGGTCAGGATCTTCGAGCGCCTTGAGCGCCGCGGCCCGCGATTCCAGCTCGGGGAACGGCTCCTGGGAAGCGGCGGCCAGCGCGAAGAACGCGGCAAGGAGCAATGCGGCGATACGCGGCAATGTCAATGATGGGTGATGCTCGATTCTTCAGGGCTCGAGCGCGATACCGGCGGCCTTGATGACCTTGCCGAGGCGGTTCATCTCCGACTGGACCGTGGCCGCGAGCGCTTCCGGCGGGCTGCCGAGAGGCTCCATGCCGGCCGCGAAGAACTTTTCCTTCAAGTCAGCGCGCTGCAGGAACGGCACGATCTCCTGGTTCAAGCGGGCGACGACGGCTTCCGGCGTCCGCGCCGGGGCGAAGATGCCCTGCACCGACACCAGCTCGTAGCCGGGCAGGCCCCCGGCGGCGACCGTGGGCAGCCCGGGGAGCAGCGGGGACGGCTTCGCGCTGGTCACCGCCAGCGCCCGCAACCGCCCCGACTTCATGTGCGGGGCCACGGCGCCGGCGTTGGCGAAGAAGAGCTGCACCTCGCCGCTCATCAACTCGGTGAGCGCGAGCCCGCCGCTCTTGTAGTTCACGCGCACCATGTCGGCGCGCGCCATGGACTTGAACAATTCCGCCGCGAGGAAGCCCGAGCCGCCGATGCCCGATGTGGCGTAGTTGAGCGCCCCCGGCCGGGCGCGGATGAGGGCGATCAGCTCCTTGACCGAACTGACCGGCAGCGAGGGATGCACCACAAGGATGTTGGGCGAGGTGACCACCAGCGTGACCGGGGCAAAGTCCCTCACCGGGTCGTAGGGCGTCTTGCGCAGGAACGGCGTGATCCAGAGGGGAGCTGCGGAGAGGCACAAGGTGTAGCCGTCGGGAGGGGATTTCGCGACGATCTCCGCCGGCATGTTGCCGCTGCCGCGGTTGTCCACGATGATCTGCTGGCCGAGGGCGGGCGACACGCCCTGCGAGATCAGCCGGGCCGCGAAGTCGCCGCCGCTGCCGACTCCCGTGACCACCATGCGGATCGGCTTGGCGGGGTAGGCTTGGGCGAACGCCGCGCCGGCGCCGCACAGCGCCGCGGCCACCGCGAGCAGTCCCGGGAAAAAATAGATGCACGCATATATTGCACGGCGACAAGGTGCAGGTTTCACTTTTCTCTCGTCTACTTCGCCTGCTTGAGCAACCCGAGATCGCCGAGTATCCCGCGCAGCCTGCCGTCGAGCCCGGTCAGGTACTGGAGGGCTTCGCGGCCGTTCATGAGCTGCCGGTCGAGCTCGTTCTGGTCGATGTACGCGCGCCAGCTCGCGTCGGCGTCGAGCCGGGCCAGCACGCCCTCCCAGTAGGCGACCTGGGCCGCGCTCATGCCCGGTGCGCCGATGAAGCCCCGGTAGTTGGAGAATTCCGCGTCCGCGCCCAGTTCGCGCCACGTCGGGAACTGCGCCATGTCGCCGCCGAGGCGGAGCGGCGCGGTGACGCCGAGGACGCGCACCTTGCCGCCACGCACCTGCCGCAGTGCCGCCGTGATGCTCGAGGCGGTCATGTCCACGTGGCCGCCGAGCATGGCGGTCATCGTCTTGCCCGCCGAGTCGAACACGACCGTCCGCACTTTCCTCACGTCGACGCCCGCCGCCTTGAATACCAGGCCCGCGCCGATGTGATTCGCCCCGCCCGCGACCGACGAGACCGCGAGGCTCACCGAGCCGGGGTCGTTCTTGAGCCGCGCGAGGAGGTCGCGCCCGTCCTTGATCGGCGAGTCGGCGTTGACCGAGAGCGCGATGTACTCGTGGAACAGGATCCCGAGCGAGGTGAAGTCGCGGAAGCTCCACGGCGTCGTGCCCGTGAGGTGGCCCGCCGAGAGGTTGATGTTGGAGACCATCAGGAAGTGCCCGTCGCCCGAGCGCTGGCTCAGGAAGTTCCACGCCACGGTGTTGCCGCCCCCGACCCGGTTCACGACGTTGGCGGGGACCTCCACCATTCCCTTCTCCTGCCAGATCCGCTGGATCGCGCGCGCCATGGTGTCGGGGCTGCTGCCCGCCGCCGAGCCGATGATGATCTCGACCGGCTGCTGGGGCTTCCAGGACTGGGCCGGCGCGGTGTGCGGCCATGCGAGCATCGCAACCCCCGCACACGCCGCCGCAATGGACCCGGTTCGATCAAACGCGAATGAAATGTCGGCCATGTCTTCCTCCTCCTTCTTCTTCTCGCGACCCGCCCAGTTTACCTCGCCGCTGTCCCGAATGCGCCGCTCGCCGTAGAATCTCCGGAAATCCCGGGAAACCCCCGCCTCACGGAAGGAGAGCCACCATGAGCCAGATACTCGGGCTCGGCATCACCCACTACCCGAACCTTTCGTTCAAGGGCAACATGAGCCGGCGCATCAAGATGTGCCTGGAGGACCGCGAGCTGCCCGAGCGGCTACGGTCGGTGGAGAACTGGCCTCCCGCCATGCGCGAGCAGTGGGGAGCCGACGAGGGGCTCGCCCACTCCGAGCGGCATCGCCGCGACCTGATCGAGAATCTGCGCCGGATCCGCGCCGAGCTCGACGCTTTCAGGCCGGACTTCGTGCTGATCTGGGGCGACGACCAGTACGAGAACTTCCGCGAGGACTGCGTTCCCGCCTTCTCCGTCCTCGCTTACGACTCCGTCACCTTCCAGCCGTGGAAGGGCCATCACCGCGGCCCCAACGCGTGGGACGAGCCCGAGGAGAAGACCTTCACCGTGCCGGGCCACCGCGCCGGCGGCAAGTTCCTCGCGACAGCGCTGCTCAAGGATGGCATCGACGTCGCCTACGCCTACAAGCCGCTGCACCAGGCGCTCGGCCACGCCTTCGCCAACTCGATCCTCTACCTCGATTACGACCGCAAGGGCTTCCCCTACCCGGTGGTGCCCTTTGCCGTGAACGCCTACG
>JBOIEM010000157.1:0-7518 GCA_050741115.1 Burkholderiales bacterium | reverse complement strand
GCGGAGCAGGGGCCTCGCTTGCGGGGATGCGACCGGCGAAGACCGCGGGCCACCGACGTGGAGCGGCCAGTTCAACCAATTACGTGTCAGAGGTGGCCGTATGAAAGGGATGAGGGATGAGGGCGGAGGGATGAGGAGCGTTGAAAACCTCGAGGCGTTCAGCTTGAACGAGGGTCGGCGCCGCTTCATGGTCGGCGCGGCGGGGCTCACGTTCGGCGTCGTCGCGGGATTGCCGGAGATGTTCGCTTCCGGGAGCGCGCAGGCGCAGGCGGCGAAGTCGGTCGTGGTCAATCCGTACGTGACGCTCTTCACCGACGGCACGGTCGCGATCCAGTCGCCCGCGGCCGAGATGGGGCAGGGGTCGCTCACCTCGCTGCCGAGAATCGTCGCGGACGAAATGGATGCGGACTGGTCGAAAGTGAAGATCGTGCCGGCTTATCCCAGTGGCAAGGTCTACGGCAACCCGCTGTTCGGAGGAGAGCAGTACACCGCGGGCAGCGCGACGGTCACCGGCTACTTCAACAGCCTGCGGCAGTTCGGCGCGCAGGTGCGCTACGTGCTGGTCGAAAACGCTGCGCGCCACTGGGGAGTGCCGATCGCGGAGCTTTCCACCCAGCCGGGTGTCGTCCTGCATCAGAAGACCGGCCGGCGGCTCACCTATGGCGAGATCGCGGCGTTCGCGAAGATTCCGGCCCAGGCGCTGGAGGTCGAGGTCGAGCCCGTGTCGAAGGCGCAGTTCCGCCTGGTCGGCAAGGACATCGGGCGTATCGACGTGCCGGGGAAGGTGAACGGCACCGCGCAGTACAGCATTGACGTTCAGGTGCCGGGCATGATCTACGGCGCCATCCTGCGCGAGCCGGTGGAAGGCGCGGCGCCCGAACGCATCGACGACAGCGCCGCGCGCGCGATCGAGGGCGTCATCCGGATCGTGCCGCTCAAGTACGGCGTGGGCGTGCTGGCCGAGACGCCGTGGGCCGCGTTCAAGGCGAAGAACGCGCTCAAGGTGACGTGGAGCCGCACGGCGAAGGGCTGGGGCTTTTCCAGCGAGAAGGGCTACGCGCAGTTCGACGTAGTGGCCAGGGACCTCTCGAAGAAGGGGATCGCGTGGGAGACCGAGGGCGACGCGGTTGCCGCGATGGCGAAAGCGGCGACGGTCGTCGAGGGCGAGTACCGCGCCGACTACTGCTACCACGCCCAGATGGAGCCGCTCAACTCGGTCGCGGCGGTTTCGCCCGCGGGCGACGCGGTGGAGGTCTGGGTCGGCACCCAGAGCCAGACGATCACGGTCGTGGCGGTCGCCAGGGCGCTCGGCATCCCGGAATCGAAAGTGAAATTCAACGGGCTGCTCCTCGGCGGCGGATTCGGCCGGCGCGGCAACCGCGATGTGGAGTTCATCGTGGACTCCGTGCTGATGTCGAAGGCGGCGGGGCGGCCGGTCAAGGTCATGTGGACCCGGGAGGACGACGTGCACAACGGGCGTTTCCGCCCGCTCTACGTGAATCGCGTCCGCGCGGGCCTCGACGCATCGGGGAAGATCGTCGCCTGGCACCATCGCGTCGTCTGCGACGAAGTGCTCGCGTTCATGGACCCGGTGCGCTACAAGATGACCAAGGGCCGCGACAACATCGCGATGCGCGGCACGGAGCTGCCGACCTACGCGATTCCGGACCGGCTGACCGAAGGCCTGCAGCAGGCGACGGGCATGCGCACGAACCCGCTGCGGGCGATCGGCGTGGGCCAGAACAGCTTCGCGAACGAGGTCTTGATCGACGAGCTGGCCGCGAAGCAGGGCATGGACCCGGTCGCGTTCCGGCTGCGCCAGCTCGACACGACGCCGCGGGCGCAGCGCGCCCGCCACGTGATCGAGGAGGTCGCGAAAATGGCCGACTGGGGCAGGCAGCGCCCGGGGCGGGGCCTCGGTGTCGCCTATCTCGACTACTCCGGCTCGCAGCTCGGGGGCATCGCCGAGGTTTCGGTTGACCGACAGAGCGGCGCGATCAAGGTGCACAACTTCTGGTGCACGATCGACGTCGGCGTCCCGGTGCATCCGGACAACGTCGTGGCGCAAACCGAAAGCTCGATCATCTACGGCCTGGGGCTCGCGCTGACCGAGCGCATCACGATCGCGGACGGGGCGGTCCAGCAATCGAACTTCTTCGACTACCACGTGCCGCGGATGAGGGACATGCCGGAGCTCCACATCAAGCTCATTCCGACCCGCAACCACCCGACGGGCGCCGGGCAGATGGCGACGCCGCTGGTCGCGTCCGCGATCTCCAACGCGGTATTCCGGCTGACCGGCGCGCGGCTGCGCCAGCAGCCGATGCTGCCGGAGCGCGTGAAGGTGGCGCTCGCCGAGACGCAGACCCGGGCCGCCTGATCGCCCGGGACCACGATCCGCGCCATTCGCCTTCGGGCGGGTGGCGCTTTTCTTGTCAAAGGGGGGACCATGAAAGCGCATCGCAGTGAAATTCTGCTCGCCTGCCCCTGGGGCCGTTCAGCGGCGCGCACACGACGCTGCCGATACTCGGCATGGACGTCTCGCAGTTCGCCAAGGACGCGAAGGGAGCCAAGCGCGACTTCGTGTTCATCGTGAACGAGTCGCTCCGGAACGAGTGCACGGAGGAGGCGCGCCAGATGGTCTACGTGGTCGACGTGACGAACGAGACGACGCCGTTCCCGGTGGCGAACTACGACGTGCTGGAGGAGTCGGGCAGCTTCTGCTCGCGCGGCGGGCGCTTCGGCGCGCGCTTCGGCGCGCACTCCTCGAACGAGAATCAGCCGCCGATGTACGCGAAGCGCATGCTGTTCTTCACGTGGTCGCCGCAGGGCGCCCGCTGCAAGATCGAGATCCAGTCGAACAACGTCGAGGTGGACGATCGCGGCTACATCTATGTCGGGGACCGCACCAATACCGGACTGCACATCCTGGAGTTGACGGGCTCGGCGCGCGCCGTCGCCAACTTCAGGTAAATCACCGTTTCTTGGGCCTGGCCTCGCGCATCATCAGCCCGGTGGTGGAGACCCGCAACTCGAGCTCGGCGGGGCGCGTCACCGGGACGAAGGTCGCCGAGCCGTACTCGGCGTCGAGGACCGGCGCGAGGAACGGGTAGCGCCGGCCGAGCGAATAGAGATCCACCGGCTTGTCGCGGGCGACGGCGTGCACGGTGCGCATCGCTTTCTGCTCATCCTTGATCCCGTGGTAGCGCCCCGCGACGCGGTCGATCTCGTAGGCGGTGTGGAGCCCGATCATGTTCGCGTAGGGGTGCCACTTCAGGATGTGCGCGTCCACGTAGATCTCGTCCCCGGAGAGCTCGTAGGTCGACTCGCGGCCGTCGGGGAAGCGGAAAGTCGCCATGAAGCGCTTCGGGCCGGTGGGCTTCACCACGATGCGCGCCGCCACGTGCTCGCGCGTCAGCGCGCGATAGCCCATCATCCCGACCGAGATCGCTCCGGCGAGCGACCCGAGAGCGAGGAAGATCAATCCTGTGAGCAGCCGGATTGCGCACTGCTTGAACTCCAGGTATATGAACGAGCCGATCCCGGCAACAAACAGCAGCAGGCCCACGACGCCCAGTATCACGGCGATGGGGAAAAGCGGGGCGTGGGTCAGTTCCGGCGGCATCGAGGTACTAGCTTACCGTCATTCCCGCGAAGGCGGGAATCCAGTTCGATGGCGTCTGGACCCCCGCCTGCGCGGGGGTGACGAAGCATACTACGTGCAGAAGCGGCCCACGTTGACGAGGACATTCGACAGCTGCCCGTTCAGCTGGATGAGTATCGCCCGCGTGCGGCGGGTGCAGATCAGCCACTCGGGGGTCTCCCGCTCGCATACAAGGTGCGGCTCCGTTTCGCGCGTCGCTCCCTTCGCGTCGGTGAACTGCCTGCGCCCGGCGCTGCACGAAAACCCGAGCGCCGACATCGCGGCCGGGACCTCCTTGAACGCGGTGCCGACCGGCGCCCGGGCCAGTATGGCCGCGCTCTCCGCGTCGATCTCGTCGCCGCCCGCGTAGCCGCACGCGCCGAGGGCCGCGAGGAGCACGGCGGCGCTGATCGGACGGGCGATCGCACTCATCCGCGGCTCTTCAGGACCGGCGCCGTGAGGTCCGACAGGCGCTCGCGCTGACCTCCCCGCTCGTCGAAATTGCCGGGGTCGAGCCAGCGCCGGTACGCCCGTTCCAGCTCCGGCCATTCGGAGTCGATCGCGGCGTACCACGCCGTGTCGCGGGTGCGTCCCTTGTAGACGACCGCCGGCCGGAAGATGCCCTCGAACGAGAATCCGAGCCGCTGCGCGGCGGCGCGCGAGGCCGCGTTCAACGCGTCGCACTTCCACTCGTAGCGCCGGTAGCCGAGCCCGAAGGCGCGCTGCATCATGAGGTACATCGCCTCGGTCGCGGCGCGGCTGCGCTGGAGCAGCGGCGAGTAGTTGATGTTGCCCACCTCGATCACCCCGTTCCGGGGGTCGATGCGCATGTAGCTCGCGACCCCCGCCGCCTGGCGGCTCTGCCCGTCGATGATGGCGTGAAACAGCGGATCGTCGCCCAGGCAGGAGGATTCGAGCCACCTGCGGTAGGCCTCGAGCGACGCGAAGGGGCCCGCCATGAGGTAAGTGAAATTGCGCTGGCTCGGGTCGAGCGCATTCGCGCGGAAAAGCTCCTCCGCGTGGCGGGCCGGGTCGATCGGCTCGACGCGGCAGTAGCGGCCCGCCATCGCCGTTCGCGGCGGGCGCGGCGGCTCTTTCCAGCCCGGCAGGGGGGAGCCGGTCGCCTGGCCGATCTCGTTGTAGTGACCGCTCATCGGAGCCCGGAGCGTAACGACCGGCCGCGGAGAGTGTCAAGAATCATGGACAGGCGCGCGCGGAGCGGGCACACTCCTCCACAGAACAAGGACCTTAACGTGATTCGCCCGACCGCACTGCTCGCGCTGCTCGCCGCCGGTTCCGCCCACGCGCAATCCACGCCCTTCGACAACCTGGTGCAATCCCGCTACGTCCACTGCGCGTTCTACCGGGCGTACGAGGTGGACCGCGCGACGGGAGACCGCGTGCTGGTGGAGGGGCGCTCCAACTCGCTCACGCATTTCCAGGGCATCCACGGCGATCGCGCGCGCCAGATCAGCACGCGCTCGGCGGGCGCCCGCGAGGTGCGCGTCGCGCACACCGGAAGATACCTGCACTTCATCGAGGGCGTGGAGGGGATGTTCGTCCTCACGACGATCTACGGCTGCATCGACCGCGACCCGCGCGGCATCTGCGTGACCTACGGCGCGATGCAGTCGCGCCACTTCGACGCGCGCGTGCTGACCGACCCCGACTCGGTGTACGAGAGGCTTAAGGGAAGCTCCGATCCCGGCTTCTGCGACCACAGCTTCATCGGCATCCGGTAGGCGTCGAGATAGGGATGAGGGATGAGGGCGGACGGATGAGGGAAACGAGTAACGAGAAACGAATCAGGCAGCTGACGGCATTTCGAACCACGTGGCCCGCGCGACTGCGCGGCATTCACCCGACTCGGAAAAGAGCGCCGTGCCCGTGAAGTGACGGCGGTCGTCGCGGGCGAGCTCCCAGCCGACGATGATGCAGCGCTCGCCGACGGAGACCGCGCCGCGCAGGGACGCCGCCATCTCGCCCAGCACCACGGGCGTCTTGTCCGGGAACTCGAAGGAAAAGGCACCCGGGCAATCGAGCGCGGACCACACAAACTCCACGCGCACGCGTCCTTTCCCGTCGCCGAGCGACTCGTCGGGGACCCATGGGCAGGCGACGAATCCGCCGCGCAGAGGCCCGGCAAAGATGCGCAGCCCGTCGCCGGCGGCGCGCTCAGGACTGCACACGAAGCACGTCGGGAACGGATGGGCGCGAAATCCTCGATACGATTTCGCAGCCGCTTCCGCCTCGGGGAAGGTGGGCGCGGCGGGTATATCGAGCGACATGACGGCTGGCCGCGCCCGCGCCACGACCGTTGCGCCATGTACTAGCTCGAAGCCCGTTCCGGATTCCTTGACCTGCATCTCGGCATCGAGCGGCGGCGGGACCTCCAGCCTGACCAGAGAGGACCCGACTATGTAACGGGCGAGCCGGCCGCAAACGTACCCCCCGTTTGCCGAATCGGGCGGCCCGCAGAAGCGCCGCTCGATCCGGATCGTCGGGGGCAAGGTTCGCAATTCGGCGGGCTTTGTGGCCACGGGTCACCGGTCACTTGTCACAGCTCTCAGTGCTTCTTCTGCTGCTGTTCCGCGGTGAGCGCCGCGATCACGCGCTGGCGCTTGACCTCGATTTCCTTGGCGAAGCCGGGGTAGCGCTGCTCTACGAAGCCGGTGGCGAGCCCGATCTTGAGCAGCGCCACGGCGAGGCAGGCCGACAGGTCGTCGAGATCGGGGCTCTTCCTGGCGAGCTGCATCGCCTCGCAGGTCTCGTCGCAGAGCTGCCGCAGGGCCTCGGTGGTTTCCTGGTCGAAGAGGGGCGTCATGGTTCTCGCTTCAATGCCTCGGGATTGACCCCGTGGGCGGGCTTCCCGGAAAGATACGCCGGTAACAGTCGTCGGGGATCGCGATGATCACCGTCGCAGTTTAGCAAACCGGCGGGGCTCGAATATGGCAGAATGCCGACCGGCCTGCAGAGGGGGGATTCCGTGGAACTCGGTCTGAAGGGAAAAGTGGTTGCAATTACCGGCGGCAGCGAAGGCATCGGGCGCACGACGGCGATGCGGTTCGGGCAGGAAGGGGCGCGGATCGCGATCTGCGCGCGGCGCGCCGACGTGATGGAGGGCGCGGCGGAAGCGATCCGCAAGGCGACGGGGGCGGAAGTCATCACGCTGGTGGCGGACGCCGCCAAGGCGGACGACATGCCGCGCTTCATCGAGGAGGCCGTGCGGCGCTACGGGCGCATCGACGCGGTCGTGAACAACGCCGGCGGCACCGGGCAGCGGCCGTTCGACGTGGTGGACGACAAGGCGTGGCAGAACGACATCGACATCAAGGTGTTCGCGCAGATCCGCACCGCGCGCGCCGCGATCCCGCACATGAAGAAGCAGGGCGGGGGCCGCATCATCAACCACAACATGGTCGGCGCCAGGCAGCCGTTCGAGGGGTCGTTTCCGACCACGATCTCGCGCGCGGCGGGACTGGCGCTGACCAAGGCGCTGTCCAAGGAGCTCGCGCCGTTCAACATCCTGGTGAACGCGGTTGCGGTGGGGAAAATCAAGTCGCAGCAGCAGGTGCGCAACGCGGCGCGCGACAAGATGAGCGTCGGCGACTTCTACGAAAAGGTCGGCAAGACGGTGCCGCTCGGGCGCATGGGCGAGGCGGAGGAGGTCGCGAACGTGATCGCGTTCCTCGCGTCGGATGCCGCGAGCTACGTGACGGGGTGCTGCATCAACGTCGACGGAGGATTATCCGGCGTCTTGTGAGCGCCGCATGAACGCCCGACACCCGGCTCGCGAAACTGGAGTAGAGTAATCGCGGGCATGGCCGTACCCTTCCGCTGCGGCGTGCCGCGACCTACGGCGCTTGCGATGAGGA
>JBOIEM010000156.1:0-4249 GCA_050741115.1 Burkholderiales bacterium | reverse complement strand
AGGAAGGTCTCCCGGAACCACGGGGGGATGTCGATCGCGTGTGGGCTCGGGTCGAGCGCTTTGCCCGGGGGCTGCGTCGTCCAACCTGGCGGCGGTTGCGCGAGCAACGCGAGCGCGACGAGCAGCGCCGAAAGGCGGAGCAGCATTCTCCAGTCACGAGTCACGAGTCACCAGTCACGCATTATCCGGCGCGGCGAGCCCCTGCTTCGCGAGCAGCTCGCGCAGCCGCCCGAGCCGCGCGCCGGCATCGGTGATTTCCAGCAGGGCCTGCTTCGCGCGCGGCTCGAGCGGCAGCACTTCCGCCAGCCGGTAGCCGACCCAGGCGGCATCGTCCAGGCGCAGCGGCGCCGGAAAATGCTCGGTGCCCGCCTTCTTGATGATCGCCTGCAACACCTCGCGACACAGGGAATCCACGCCCGGACCGGGAGAGTCCGCGGGAATCCGCTCGACGGCGGCGGAGATCAGGTGATTGGAAGCGACCTTCATCTCGCGGATGCGGAAGCGTCCGCCGCCGCGCACGATCAGGTGAAAGAGCCCGAGCTGCGGCATGTCCCAGCTCTCGATGGTGGCGAAGCAGCCGACCGGCTCCGGCACGGCCGCCGCGCCGACCTCGCGCCCCTCCCGGATCAGGCAGACGCCGAACGGACGGCCGTCGCGCAGGCAGGCCTTGGTCATCTCGATGTAGCGCTGCTCGAACACCTTGAGCGGCAGCGCTCCCTCCGGGTAAAGCACCGTGTTCAGCGGGAAGATGAAGATCTCTTCGTGGACTTCGGACTTCACGTCAATTCTCTATGCCGCACCAGCACCCGGGACCGGTGCCGGAAGCGGGCGGCGAGCGTCTCGACGAAGTAGACCGAACGATGCTGGCCGCCCGTGCAGCCGATGGCGACGGTGAAATAGCTGCGGTTGTCGCGCTCGAACGCGGGGAGCCAGTCGGCGACGAAGCGCCGGACGTCCTCGAGCATCTTCTGCGTCGAGGAATCGGCGACGAGAAATTCGATCACCGGCCGGTCGCGGCCGGTGAGCGGGCGCAGGCGCGGGTCGTAGTTGGGATTGGGCAGGCAGCGCACGTCGAACACCAGGTCGGCGTCGAGCGGGATGCCGTGCTTGAAGCCGAACGACTCGAACAGCAGCGTGAGGCCCGTGGCCGGAACCCCCACGAAATCCTTGACCCAGTTGCGCAGGGAGTTGGGCCCGAGGTCGCTGGTGTCCACGCGGTTCGCGATGTCCGCGAGTCCGGCCAGCAGCGCGCGCTCGCGCTCGATGCATTCGGTCAGTGTCAGTCCGCCATCGGAAAGGGGGTGGCGCCGCCTCGTTTCGGAGAAGCGCTTGATCAGCGTGTCGGTCTTCGCCTCGAGAAACAGCACCCGGACATCGTGGCCGCGGTCGCGGAACTCGGCGAGCTGCCGCGGCAGCTCGCCGAGCGCCTCGGGGCTCCGCAGCTCGACGCTCAGCGCGGCGCGCGGATGGCCGGCGCCCGCGAGGTAGCCCACCGTCTGCGGGAGCAGCCGAGCGGGCAGGTTGTCCACATAGTAAAAGCCCGCGTCCTCGAGCACGTTGAGCGCCACGCTCTTGCCCGAGCCGGAAAGTCCGGTGATGAGGATCAGCTGCATACGCGAGATAAAGCGTGACGGGTGGTGCGTGACTAGAGCCTATCTCAATAATAGGCGCGTGATGCGTTGCGGCCAGGACGGGATGGATGCGAGGCGCACGGCGCAGGCCATATGTCGATATGGTCAAGTCGGGCAACAAAGCAGACGCCCGTCCTGGCCGCAACCCGGAGGGACGGGGCGATCTGGGCGCATCTTGTCGTCGGTAGCCCTTGCAATATCGACATATTGCTGCGGGCTATCCTCCTAAAACTGCATCCCACCTCGCCTCCGTCGCACACGTGCCTACTGTTGAGATAGGCTCCAAACTCCCGTCATACAGGAAAGGAATGCGCATGCCTGCCGCGAACGATCTCCCCGATGTCCTGGAAACCACGGAAGCCGAGCGACTCGCGACCGGCTTCATTTTCACGGAGGGTCCGCTGTGGCATCCCGACGGCTACTGGTACTTCGTGGACCTCCGGCGCAACAACCTGCACCGGATCAAGCCCGGGCAGGCGCCGGAGCTCGTGCGCAAGACCGAGGGCGGCAACGGCACGACCTTCGACCTGAACGGCAACCTGATCGTGTGCGAGGGCGACGGCCGGCGCCTCACGCGCATGGGCCCCGGCGGCAAGGTCGAGACGGTGGCCGATCGCTACCAGGGCGGGCGCTTCAACCGGCCCAACGACGTGGTGTGCCGCTCCGACGGCAGCCTCTATTTCACCGACCCGGACAAGCGCGTGCCCTACGCGCAGCGGGAAATACCCGGTCCCGCCGGCATCGACAATCTCTGGGACGGCGCGTGCGTCTATCGCGTGGCGCCCGATGGTGGCTTGAGCGTGCTGGCGCACTGCGAATATCCCAACGGCCTCGCGTTCTCGCCGGACGAGCGCACGCTCTACGTCGCGAACACGCGCTCTTCGAAATACATTCACGCGATCGAGCTCGACGCGGCCGGCAACATGACGCGGCGGCGCATCTTCGGCGACATGAACGAGGGCGCGGAGCGCGGGGCACCCGACGGACTGAAGGTGGACAGCCTGGGCCGCGTCTACTGCACCGGGCCGGGCGGGATCTGGGTTTTCACACCCGGTGGCAATCGCATCGGGATCATCCGGTTCCCCGAGCAGGCGGTGAACTTCGCGTTCGGCAGCGAGGACCTGCGGACGCTGTTCTGCTGCGCGCACACCTCGGTCTACACCCTGCGGGTCAAGGTGCCGGGGAATCCGCACCCGTGGTACCGCCTGCGGGGGCGTTGACCGGAGCCGCTGCCCGGCCGTGCGGATAAAATGCATGGGGCCGGACTCAACCGAAAGGACACTCCATGGACCCCAACTTCGCAGCACTGGATCAGGTGAAGAGCGCAGCCCTAGACCTGGGCATGAAATTCGGCCCGAAACTGCTGGTCGCGATCCTCGTCTTGACTGCCGGCTACTTCGTCGCGCGCTGGACGGCCGGCGGGGTCGGGCGAATGCTCCAGAAGTTCGAGCTCGAGCCCCCCGTCTATCAGCTCCTGCTGTATATCACCCGGGTGATGGTGCTGATTCTCTTCGCGATCATGGCGCTGCAGAACCTGGGCGTGGAGCTGCTCCCGCTCATCGCCGGACTGGGCGTGGCGGGCGCGGGCATCGCCCTGGCCATGCAGGGCGTGCTCGCCAACATGGTCTCCGGACTGACGATCATCCTCACGCGGCCGTTCCGCGTCGGCGAGTACATCTCCATCGTCAAGGAAGAGGGCCAGGTGGCGGAGATCAGCCTCACGAGCACGACGCTGAGCCACCCCGACCGCTCGCGGGTGGTCATCCCCAATCGCAGGATCGTGGGCGAAATCCTCCACAACTACGGGAGGATCCGGCAGCAGCAGATCGAGGTCCGGGTCGCCTACGACGCCGACCTGAACCACGCTCTCGCGACCATCCGCGAGCTGCTGCAGGCCAACCCGCGGGTACTGAAGGACCCGGCGCCAGCGACACAGGTGATCCAGCTCGCCGATTCGTCCGTGAACATCGGCGTCTATCCCTGGGCCAACGTATCGGACTACGGTGCCGCGGGCGGCGAAATCAACAAAGCCATCGTCGAAACCTTCCGCGCGCGCGGCATCGCCATCGCGTCTCCGCGACGCGATGTGCGATTGCTGGGAAGCCCCGTCCCGGGCGAGCTGCGGGTGGCGTGAGAGCGGGCGGCGCGCGCCGCGCCGCCGCTCATCCTGCGGTCAGGGGCGAGAGCGTGACTTCGACCCGGCGGTTGGCGGCGCGGCCCGGCTCGGTCGCGTTGCTCGCGATCGGATGTTCCTCGCCGCCGGCGGCGGTCATGAGGCGCGTCTGCGCGACACCGCGGCTGGCGAGGTAGTCGGCAACCGAGCTTGCCCGGCGCTGGGAGAGCTGCCGGTTGTATTCCGTCGTGCCGGTGCTGTCGGTGTGGCCGGCGACCTCGATGATGGTCTTGTCGTACTTCTTCGCCACCAGCGCGACGCCGTCGAGCACCTTGTAGAACTGCGCATTGAGGTCCGCGCTGTCGGTGCGGAAGGTGATGTTGCCGGGCATGTTGAGGACGATGTCGTCGCCCTTGCGCGTGACGGTCACCCCGCTGTCGCGCATCACTTTCCGCAGCTCGTCTTCCTGCCTGTCCATGTAGGAGCCGACCGCGCCGCCGGCGAG
>JBOIEM010000155.1:0-5738 GCA_050741115.1 Burkholderiales bacterium | reverse complement strand
TAGTCGCTGGAGATGCACATCCGGTCGGCGCCGATCAGGCCGGCGGTCGCCTCGATCTCCGGCTCGCTGCCCTCGACCGCGGCCCAGCAGTTACGCCGGAAATATTCCTTCGGAGTCAGGCTGAGATAGGGGGCGTGCGAGTCGCGGTACTGCGGATAGTCCCACTCGATGCGGGACAGGAGCCCCGGCACCCAGGAATTCTGGCATTCGAGGAACGCCACCCGCAGCTTTGGGTGAAATTCGAACACGCCGCCGATCATCATCGCGATCAGCGCTTGCTGCATCTCGATCCAGTGGGCGGCCACGTGGCGGTAGAACCGGTTCTCGCCGTAGAGCTCGATCATGTGGGAATAGGACGCGCTCACGCCTTCGTGGAATCCCCACGTCACGTTCAGCTCCTCGTGCACGGAGTAGAGCGGGTCCCAGTAGTTCGAGTGCCAGAAGTGGCCGTTCAGGAGGTTCGGCCGGATGAAGGATCCGACCGCGCCGAGCTCCCGCACGCACCGCACGAGTTCCCGGCAGGCGAGATGCACGTCGTGCAGGGGCAGCATCGCCACGAACTTCAGGCGCTCGGGGCTGTACTGGCAGAACTCGTGGATCCAGTTGTTGTACGCCTGGCAGATGGCGAGCGAGAGCCGCGGCTCCACGCCGTGGCGGGCGAGGAGGCCGAGGCCCGTGGTGGGATAGAGCACGGCGATGTCCACGCCTTCCAGCTCCATGCCCATCACCTGCGCTTCGGCGTTGTAGTCGCGCTCGATCGCGAAGTCGAGCCGGTCCGTCTCCTGGAGGCGGGAGCCCGCGATCGGCTGCGTTTGCTTCGTCGGGCCGGACTTGCGCCGCTTGCGGTACTGCTGCACCTCGACATCCGAGGTGGGCAGCCCGTCGATGAGGATCAGGCCGGAGGTGCCGCGGCTCGGGCGGCCGTCGGCTCCGACCCTCACGGTGACGCGGTCCCTGAATTTCGGGTCGAGGTAGCGCTCGAAGAGGTCCGGCGGTTCCATGACGTGCATATCGGAGTCGACGAACCGGAGATTGTCTTTCATCGGAACCCCCCTTCGGAAGTTATGAAACGCTCTGCAACCAGCGAGGGTACCGTATGCCGCCCGGGACCACGTGTCAATGCGCTGCGAATCAGCACCCGGCAACGCATTTGCCCTTGCCGTCGAACTCCATCGTGCGCCCGCTGATGGCGAGGTGCGGGGTGGCGCTCTTCAACTGCTTGATGAGCGCCGCCGTGCGCGACGCGGGGCGCAGCACGCCGCCTTCCGTCGCGGCCTCGTTCACGTGCGTGAGGATCACCGACGCAGACCGCACGAGCTCGTTCATCGCGTAGGCGCCCGACATCACGGGTCCCGCGCTCGGCCCGAGATTCAGCACCGCGAGATTGGCTTTGTGGTACTCGTTCACGACCGTTTTCATTTCGGTGTGGATGCCGGTGTCGCCCGACAGGTAGGCGGTGAGCCCGTTGGTGAACTTGACGACGCGCGCCTGGGCGAAAGCGAGTGTTGCGCCTGCGATTGCGATCTTCATGAGTCTCTCCGTGACTGACGTGATGGCGGGTTTCAAACCGCAAAAATCACTCCGACGCCATTTCTCCTCGTCTATTCGCGCAGAAACTTCTCGATCTCGGAGAAGAACTCGAAGCGCGGCTTCTCAAATAGCGTGAAATGCGTCGAGTTCCTGATCACCACGTGCCTTTTCGCGGGCGCGTTGGTCAGGTCCCGCAGCAGCCCCTCGCGGTCCTCGGAAAAGGACCACGTGTCGTACTCGCCCGCGATCACCAGCACCGGCACGTAGATCGACGACGCGTTCCAGATCGGCCTCCCGGTAGCCTGCATGAAGGTGTCCTCGAGCACGCCGTTCGGGGCACGCAGGCTGGGCGGCTTGCGCGTCTGGCTCGTCGGGTCGCTCGCCATACACTCGTTCCAGAACGCCTCGGCGACGCCCTGTTCGCGATACTGGCTCTTGTCCTGCGTGGGAATTTCGCCGTCCCAGCGGCCGGTATTGGCCGCGAGGCTCGCCAGGCGGTACGCGCCCAGACCGTAGTTGAACTCGTAGGGCTTGCGCTTGTTCTGCAGGCCAGAGCCCGGCCCGAGGTTGGTGTGCAGCGGGAACGCGTAGGCGGGCGCGTACATCACGAGCTTCCTTACCTTCTCGCTGTGCAGAGACGAGTAGTAGCCGGCTGTCATCGCGCCCCACGACCAGCCGATCAAGGTCACCTTGTTCACGTTATGCTTCTTCCGGATGTGGTCCACGACCGCGCCGATGTCGCGGATCACCTGGTAGGAGCGCGACACCGGCTTGTTCCCGGCAGGCGGCTCGTCCATCGCCTTCTCCCGGCTCGAGTAACCGTAATTGCGCTTGTCGAAGAGGTAGACGACGTAGCCCTTGTCGATCATCCAGTCGGCCCAGGAATAGTCCTTGAAGCCGAGGTCGAAGTCGCACACCGAGGGCGCTGTTGCGCCATGCACGAACACAACGATGTTGTCGTCAGTGAAGCGCTTGTTGCCCTCGGCCATCTTCTGGCGCACGAACAGCCGCACCCCCGGGTCGGCGCCGTCGATGTGGTAGTCCTGCGTGACCGGCGCGGCATAAAGCGGCGCGGCGATTGCGGCGGTGAGCGCTGCCGCGACGGCGAGCGCGCGTAGAGTCAGTCGAGTCATGAGGGCCTCCCGGATCGGCGTAAGCGGCTCTGCTCCGTTTTCTTGCCGCATATCTTTGTACCGGTCTGGCGGCAAAGTCAACGCGCGGAATCGGGCGGCCCCGACCCGGTCCGCAAGACTCCCGAAGTGGGTCAAGCTACGAGCGGGTTCGCCGCCGCCAGGCTCGGGAAACGAGCCTTAGTGGCTGTCCCCTAAGGGTTTCACTTCGACGGGATTCAGTTACCATGAAGAAAACAACCGGGGGAGGCAGCGCCATGGGAAAGCTCATTCGTCTGGTGGCCGCGACGGGAATCCTTGCGCTCGCCGCGCTGCCGGCCGCCGCGCAGCAGTATCCCGCCAGGCCTGTCCGCTTCATCGCCCCGTTCCCGCCGGGCGGCGGCGTGGACATCGTGGCGCGGACGGTCGGGGAGAAGCTCGGGGCCCGGCTCGGGCAGACGGTCGTCGTCGACAACCGGCCCGGCGCCGGCGCCACGCTCGGCACCTCGCTCGCGGCGAAAAGCACTCCCGACGGCTACACCCTCCTCGTCGCCCCCGTCATCGGCCTCGCGATCGCGCATGGGTATTACCGCAAGCTCGATTACGATCTGCGCCGCGATTTCGAGCCGGTCGGCAAGATCGGCTTCGGCACGGTTGTCATGGTGGTGCCGCCGAGCCTCGGGGTAGGCTCGGTGAAGGAAGTGATCGCGCTCGCGAAGGCCAAACCCGGCCAGCTGAGCTTCGCCTCCTCCGGCATCGGCGGGCTCATCCATCTCACCGGGGAGCTGTTCAAGCAGATGGCCGGCGTGGACATGCTGCACGTGCCGTACAAGGGCACGACGCAACTGCTGCCCGATCTCATCGACGGAAGGGTTTCGCTGGCGATCGACAGCCTGCCCGCGCACATTCCCCACATCAAGGCCGGCAGGCTGCGGGCGCTCGGCGTCGCACGCAAGACGCGGTCCGCCCAGTTGCCCGATGTGCCGACGATGAGCGAGGCCGGATTGCCGGGCTTCGAGTCGTACACGGACTACGCGCTCTACGCCCCCGCCGGCACGCCGAAGGCCATCGTCGCGCTCCTCAACCGCGAAATGCAGCCGGTGCTGCAGCTGCCCGACTTGCGCGCGAAGCTGGAGGCCATCGGCATCGAGATCGCCGGCAGCACGCCGGAAGCGCTTCGGGCGGAGGTGGCCAGCGAAGTCGCCCGCTGGACAAAAGTCATCAAGGACGCGAACATCAAGCAGGAATAGAATAGGTCAATCACCCATCGGATAGGGTGTTGGTAGCCAATCGGGGAGGCCACGATGAAACATACAGCGCATCTGCTCCTGGTTTCGATCCTGTCATGCGCCGCATCGGGTGCCGCCGCGGCGGACGCCGCGTCGAGCTATCCGAGCCGGCCGATCCGGTTCATCGCGCCGTTCGTGCCCGGCGGCCCCAGCGACACGCTCTCCCGGCTGCTCGGCCAGAAGCTGACGGAGTCCTGGGGCCAGACCGTCGTCGTGGACAATCGCGGGAGCGCGGGCGGCATCGTCGGCTTCGAGCTGGGCGCGAAGGCGCCGCCGGACGGCTACACGCTGCTCCTCGCCAACGGCGCCGGGCTCACGATCAACCCGAGCGTGTATCTGAAGCTCCCCTACGATCCCGGGGTCGACTACCAGCCGATCACGCAGGTCACATCGGGCGCGTACTACATGGTGGTCCCGCCGTCGCTCCCGGCCAAGACGGTGAAAGAGTTCATCGCCCTCGCCAAGGCAAAGCCCGGTGGCCTCAATTTCGCGGCGACCGGGACCAACAACCTGCTGGCGGCGGAGCAGTTCAACCATATGGCCGGCATCAAGACGGTGGCCGTGAACTACAAGGGGACCGGGCAGGCGCTGGGCGCGGTGATGAGCGGGGAGGTACACATGTTCATCATGAGCCCGCTGATCGCCGTACCGCAGATCCAGGCGGGAAAGTTGCGGGCGATCGGAATCACGGGACCGAAGCGCAGTCCGGTCTTCCCGGATGTGCCGACCATCGCGGAAACCTTGCCGGGCTTCGAGAATATCACCTGGCACAGCGTGGTGGTCCCCGCGAAGACGCCCAAGCCGCTCGTCGCAAAGCTGTCCAAGGAACTCATGAGAATCATCAAGCAGCCGGATGTCCAGGAGCGCTTCGCCATTGTGGGCCTCGATGCCGTGGGCTCGACACCGGAGGAACTCGCTGCCTTGATCAAGAAAGAAACCGCGATGTACGCCAATCTGGTCAAGCAGATCGGCCTCAAGCCGCAATAGCGAAATACCAGGGGAATACCAAGGGGGAATACCAAGGGGACGGAGCCCGGTTTCCCAACCTTCGCCACTATTCGCTCAAGGAAATCGGGCTCCGTCCCCGCGTGCTACGCGATGTTCAAGTTGACACGAAGAATACACGACTCCACCAGCGGCCCGACGACGTATGTCGCGCCTTCAAGCAAGTTCGTCGGGACGATCACCGGGCAGGGGGCCTACATATTCTCCGGCACGGTCGAGGGAGACTGTGACATCGACGGCACCCTCACGCTCGCCGAAGGCGGTCGGTGGAAAGGCACGATGAAAGCGACCGATATCATCGTCGGCGGTATCGTCGAAGGCGACGTAGTCGCGCGGCAGCGAATCGAGATCGTCGCAACGGCTCGAGTTACCGGCAGTCTGTGGGGGAAATCGATCGCTGTGGCCGAAGGCGCCATCATCGATGGCGACATCAAAGTCACGAGCGGCGAAACTCCTGTCAAGTTCCAGGAAAAGCGCCAAACCTAGCCGCGCATGCCTTACGACCTGCTGATCACCAACGGCACGATCGTCGACGGCACTGGCAGTCCGCGCTTCACGGGCGACGTCGCGGTGCAGGGCAGCCGCATCGCCGCGCTCGGAGCAATCGATGGCGCCGCGGCCACGGTGATCGACGCCGCCGGCAAGATCGTCTGTCCCGGCTTCGTCGATCCCCATACTCACTACGACGCGCAGATCACCTGGGACCGCCTGCTATCGAGCTCCGCCGAGCACGGCGTGACCACGGTCGTCATGGGCAACTGCGGGGTGGGCATCGCGCCCTGCCGGCCCGCCGAGCGCGAGTGGC
>JBOIEM010000154.1:0-3758 GCA_050741115.1 Burkholderiales bacterium | reverse complement strand
GATGCGGACATAGCCGGTGCAGCGGCAGTACACGCTGTCGACGCTGGCGCGGATTTCCTCGTCGGTGGGGTCGGGATTTCTCTCCAGCAGGGCGCACGCCGCCACGACATGGCCGGGAATGCAAATGCCGCATTGCAGCGCGGACTTGTTCACGAAAGCCTGCTGCACGGGGTGCAGCACGGAGGTGCCGGCGAGTCCCTCGACCGTGCGGACGTCCGCTCCGTCGCACATTGCGGCGAGCTGCAGGCAGGAGGCGACCGGATAGCCATCCACGATCACGGTACAAGTGCCGCAGGCACCGATCCCGCAGCCATGCTTGGTGCCGGTCAGGTGCAGGTCCTCACGCAACACGTCCACCAGCAGCCGGTCGCCCGCCTTGAGGTTCACTTCGACCGGATCGCCGTTGAGCTTGAACTTGACCAGCATGACCTGCTTTCTTATCCCAGCGGAAATGCAACAATGATAATCTACATTCGTACGGCAAGGAGGTTTCCATGGGCAGCACCGTTGCGATCGGGAAGAGGACACGGCCGGTGCGCGAACGCGTGAGCAAGATGGAGTGGCAGGCGCGCTGCGAGCTGGCGGCGGCGCACCGGCTCATCGCCCACTTCGTGTTCGTGGACATGACCTACAACCACGTCTCGGTGCGCGTACCGGGCGAGCCCGACCACTTCCTGGTCAAGCCCGATAATCTCTTCATGGAGCAGGTCACGGCGTCAAGCCTCGTCAAGTACGACCTGGACGGCAACCGGGTAATGGATTCGGAATACAAGGCGAGCGCGGCCGCCTACAACCTCCATGCCGCGGTGCTCAAGCCGCGGCCGGACATCCATGCGGTCGTCCATACGCATTCCCCCGCGAACCTCGCCGTCTCCGCGCAGCAGCACGGCCTGCTGCCCCTCACGCAGCAAGCGATGCGCTTCTACAACCGCGTTGCGCGCTATCCGAACGAGGTGGACGACACCACGCGCGAGGGCGCCGACCGGCTGGCCGCGGTGCTGGGCGAAAAGTGGGTGATGATCCTGGAGAACCACGGCGCGCTCGTGTGCGGGACGACGCTGCCGGAGGCGTACATCTATCACCACTTCTTCGAGCTCGCCTGCCGCGCGCAGGTCGGCGCGCTCGCCGGCGGCGCCGAGCTCATCATCCCTTCGCCCGAGGCCTGCGCAGAGCGCGTGAAGAAATTCGGTCGCGTCGGCGTCTATGACTCGAAGAGCCGCGACTGGGTCGCGAGCATGGCGCTCGTGGAACGGCTCTATCCCGATTACAAGGACTGAACTGCTCGAGAAGCCGCTTGCGTCGGCGGTTCCTGCTCGAAGACTACTTGAGGATGGACAGCGCTTCGTTCAATCGGTCCAGCAGGTAATAGGCGAGGAACGCACCCGCCAGCAGCAACATCCACATCACCCGCCTCGCAACCTGCCATTTTCGTACGGCAGGACTGTCCTTCACCGATTTGTCCGCGAGATCCGGGCCGTGCCGCTGCGGCTCCGCGAGAGACTTGCTTTCGTCCTGGCTCATGCCGGTCCCGCCGGCCGCTGTTTTCTCACTTGCCGCGGGCCTGGTACTGATCGAGCTTGTTCCTGAGGTCATCGTGTTCCTCGCACGAAAACGGGCACAGGCGCTTCAGCTCCGCGAGGTGCTCCGCGGCCTTGGACGGGTTGTTGGCCACTAGGTAGGCCTCGCCGATGTACTCGTGGGCGCCGAGGTGGCGCGGATCGAGCTGGAGCGCCCGGTGGTAGTGCTTGAACGCCGCGTCGAGCTGGCCGGCATTGCGGTAGGCATAGCCGAGCAGATTCTGGATATCGGCGTTGCGCGCATCGCGCTGCGCGGCCGCCGTGAGCGACTTGATCGCCCGGCTCCAGTCCTTCGCTTCGATCGCCTTCTTGCCCGCGGCGTGCTCGGCGCTGAGCGGCGGGGCGGGATCGGTGTCAACGGCGACGGCGAGGCAGGGCGTGGCGAAAAGGAACGCGGCGATCAGGGCCGGGCCGAGAGCGGGTTTCCTGCGCATGAGTGTGCTCCTCTGGAACGCCGATGAGGGATGATAAACTCGTTCCGTCCCGATGACCATGAGGCAACCTTCCCCAAGACGGAGACGGGCGTGGCGCTGAGCATCCCGGAAGAGCTGAAGCCGGGCCTCTCCGGCACGGCGGAAATCGTGGTCGGCACGCGCGATACCGCGCCGCATGTGGGCAGCGGCAAGATCGGTGTGCTCGCCACGCCGATCATGGTGAACCTGATGGAGGCGGCCGCGCTGCAGGCGGTGGAGCGCTTCATGCCGCCGGGGCATCAGACGGTGGGGACGCACCTCGATGTCAGGCATTTCGCGGCGACCCCCGTGGGAATGCGCGTGCGCGCCCGCGCAGAGCTGGTGAGGGTCGAAGGGCGCACGCTGACATTCCGGATCGGCGCCGAGGACGAGCGCGAGAAAATCGGGGAAGGCGCGCACGAGCGGCTCATCATCAACGTGGAGCGGTTCGATCAGCGCATGCAGAAAAAACTTGCCAGGTGACATTTGAAAATGGCGTTCATCGTTTACCATCCGATTGTTCCAGTTGCCGCTCGACCACATTGTGTAGCCTCGCGACGCGACGAGCCATTGATGAATTCCACGACCGTCGATCGATCGCCGTCCCGCCCTGGCGGCGGAGGGCGTGACCGCCTATGAGAGAACTGGCAGTGCTTCTGGCGGGTGCCGCGCTGGTCGCCGCGGCCCAGGGGGCGGAGGACCCGGCGGTACGCGCAATGCAGCAGCATCAGTTGCAGCGCCAGCAGCAGCAGGAGGCGTTGCAGTTGCGCATGCTGCAACAACAGCGGGACGCACAGAATCCACCCGCCGGTGCGCAGCGGCAGCAAGCGACGGACCTGCAACAAGCCGATCAGCAGCAACGGCAGCAGCGGGCAATAGATCAGTTACAGATCGATCAGCAGCAGCGCCAGCAGCAGTTGCATTACCGGCAGGGCATCGAGCCGAGCGCTGCACAGCCGACCGAGGACGCGGCCGGGCAGCAGAACAAGGCGCAGATGGAGCTGCGCAAGGCACAGGAGCAGAGCCAGCAACAGCTGCGGCGTTTCGAATCGGAGTCGCAGGTGAAGCCCGCAGCCGATCCGGCCCGTTTCCCCAAACCGGAGTGACAGCCGCGGCCGGCTACTTGCCCGGCTTCCTGGGCCACGGCGTGTCCAGCGCGACCGAGAACGTGACGCGGTTCTTGCCGCCGGACCACGAATAGCTCACGTCCTTGCCCAGTTCCCTGACCAGCACGATCCCCAGCCCTCCCACCCGCCGGCTCGTCACCGTGCGCTTGAAGTCGTCATCGGTCTCGGACGGGCCGAAGGCGTCGTGCTCCGGCGCGTCGTCCTCGTAGTGGACGGTCATCGGGTGCCTGCCCTCGAAATCGACCGTAATGGTGACCGACGCCGGCACCGCCCCCCGCCGGCCATATTTCACGGTATTGCTGAAAAGCTCCTCCACGACGAGCTGGACGCGCGTGCGCTGGCCGGGAGAACAGCCGGCCTGCTGGCAGGCGCTGTCCATGAATTCCCGCAACCGCGGATACTCCCGATCATCGGCGGCGAGAGTCAGATGCATGGGGGGGAGGAGGCCGCCATTCGAGAAAGAATACATTATCCGGGCGAGCCGGATGTGCCATCATAATGCAGCACCGGCCGTAATTGGTAATAAGTCACATACGCGTACCCGGAAAGGAGAACCCTATGACCGCACTACGCAGCACCATCAGGTTCCTGGCAAGTGCCGC
>JBOIEM010000153.1:0-3658 GCA_050741115.1 Burkholderiales bacterium | reverse complement strand
CCGGTGCGGGCCGAGTCGAAGAACGCGGGCGAGAGCGTGAGAACGTGCGCGAACACCGTCCTCCGCAGATCGGCGATGATGCGCTCGCCGACGCTCATCATCAGGTAGAACCGCACCCACGTCGCGCACGCCAGCACGACGGCGACGCCCACGATGGCGGCGAGCGCGGCGTTGAGCAGCCGCGGGTCGCCGCTGCCAAAGCCCGCGTCCACGACGTGGCGCAACCCCTGACCCAGCGCCAGCACGCAGCTCGCGGCAATCACCAGCGCCAGCATCGCGCCGGCGATGCGCCCCCGGTACGGCAGGAGAAAGCGCCCGAGGCGCGCGAGGTGGACGAGATCGCCCTTGGGCGGGGAAACGAAGCCGGGAGTCATTGCCACGCCGCTATCCTACCAGCGAAATCGTCATCCCCGCGAAGGCGGGGATCCAGTAAACGGGGGATAGCCCGGATTCCCGCCTTCGCGGGAATGACATAATGCCTGTCGCGCTGCCGTTGACAAGCAGGCGCCGGTGCGCCGAAACTCGCGCGGCGGAAAGAGAAGCAGCAGATGGCGCGCAACCGGATTCTGACCACGCACGCGGGTTCCCTGCCGCGCTCAGAGGAGCTGAAGGCGCTCATCTTCGCGCGCGCCGAGGGCCGGCCCTTCGACCGGGACGCGCTCGCGGGCCGGCTGAAGGACGAAGTCGCCGAGATTGTGCGCAAGCAGATCGGCTGTGGCGTGGACAGCGTCAACGACGGCGAGCTCGGCAAGACCAACTTCAACAATTACGTGCGCGAGCGCCTGGCGGGCTTCGAGACGCGCCCCTACGAGCCGGGCAAGAGCCCTAAGCCGCTGTCCATCGCCGGACGCGAGCTCACGAAATTCCCCGAGTACTTCGCGGCGGGCGGCCGCGGCTTCGGCGCGTTCGCGGGGTCGGGACCGAGCCGGCCGCAGGTCTTCTGCGTCGCGCCGCTCGAGTACGTGGGCCAAGCCGCGCTCAAGGAAGACCTCGAGAATCTGCGGGCGGCCGTGCGCGGCGTCAAGGCGGCGGAAGCGTTCATGTCCGCGAACACGCCTGGCACGATCGAGCACTGGCTGCGCAACGAGCACTACCCGGACGAGGAAGCCTTCGTCTACGCGATCGCGGAGGCAATGCGCGAGGAATACAAGGCGATCGTGGACGCGGGCTTTCTCCTGCAGATCGACGACCCCGATCTTCCCGACGGCTGGCAGATGTATCCCGAGATGAGCGTCGCGGAGTACCGCAAGTACGCGACGATGCGGGTGGACGCGCTGAACTACGCGCTGCGCGGCATCCCGCGGGAGAGGATCCGCCTGCACGTGTGCTGGGGCAGCTTCCACGGTCCCCACCAGCACGACATTCCGCTCGAGCGCATCATCGACATCATCTTCCGGGTGCGTGCATCAAGCTATTCGATCGAGGCCTCCAACCCCCGCCACCAGCACGAGTGGCGCGTGTTCGAGGATGTGAAGCTCCCCGAGGGCGCGATGCTGATCCCCGGCGTCGTCGGCCACTACTCGGACTTCATCGAGCATCCCGAGCTCGTGGCCGAGCGCCTGGTGCGCTACGCGAATCTCGTCGGGCGCGAGAACGTGATGGGCGGCACCGATTGCGGGCTCGGGCCCCGCGTCGGGCACGCGAGGATCGCGTGGGCAAAGCTCGAAGCGCTTGCCGCCGGCGCGCGCCTCGCGACGAAGCGGCTCTGGCCCCGCCGCCGGCGCGTGCGCCGCCGCTGAGGGATTGGCAAAAAACGGGACGCACACCTTTTCCAATATGCAGAGTCTTGCTGTGGTCCGACCCGCCTCGACCCACCATTCGGCCGTCACCGCCTCTGTAGAGCTTCAGGATTGATTACGTTGATCGGCTTACCGGCGACGTATGCAAGGATTTGCTCGAAGATCACGCCGAAGATGCGCTCGTAACCGTCGCGCTCGACGTAGCCGAGATGCGGGGTGCACACGACGTTGGGCATGTTGAGCAGGGGATGTCCGGGGTCGAGCAGCGGCTCCTCCTCGTAGACATCCACGGCCGCCATGCCCGGCCGCCCGCGTTCGAGCGCCGCGACGAGCGCGCCCGGCTCGATCAGCCCGGCGCGGCTCGTGTTCACGAACAGCGCCGTGGGCTTCATGCGCGCGAGGTCCGCTGCGCTAACCAGTCCGCGCGTCTCGGCCGTGAGCTGCACCTGCAACGTGAGTACATCCGACCGCTCGAACAAGTCCTCCTTGGAGGCGGCAAACTCGACGCCGTCCGCGCGCGCCCGCTCGCCCGAACGCTCGCGGCCCCAGGCGAGCACGCGCATTTCGAAGGCCCGGCCGTAGCGCGCCATCACGGCGCCGATGCGGCCGTAGCCGAGGATGCCGAGCGTGCGGCCGCGCAGGGCGTAGCCGATCGTGGACTGCCAGCGACCGCTTTTCAGCGCGGCCGCCTCCTGCGGAACGCTGCGCATCGCGGAAATGATCAGGCACCAGGCCAGTTCCGCCGTTGGGTACCACAGTTCGCCACGGTGCCGGTCCGAGCACAGCACGATGCCGCGCCGGGTGCAGGCCTCGACGTCGATATGCGGATACACGGCCGTCTGGCTGATGAGCTTCAGCTTCGGCAGGCGCTCAATGAGCGGCGCGCGGATCGGCGTGCGCTCGCGGATCAGCACCAGTGCCTCGGTATCCTCGAGGCGCTGCGCGAGGACATCGGTGTCCTTGGTATGGTCGTTCCAGATGGTGACCTCGTGGCCCGCGAGCTTGGGGAAGCACGCGAGCGTGCGCACGACATTCTGATAGTCGTCGAGTATCGAGATCTTCATGCTTCCAAGGGCATGTGATCACGCGTCACGCTTCACCCGGGCTTTCCAGAGCTCCCACGGCCGGTCGATGACGCTGTCGTTGGTCCGGGCGGCGTTCGCGGCCTCGGCGTCGTTGAGATAGGTGATCGCGCCGAGCCGCAGGGCCTCGGCCTGCAGGCGCGCATTCACCTCCGCGTAGATTGCGCGGTAGACCACCTGCTTCAAAGTCGCCCCGACCGCGACCGAGCCGTGGCCGCGCATCAATGCGAAGGACGCCGCGCCGAGCGTACGGGCGAGCGCCGCGCCGAGCTTGCGGTCGCGGATCAGCATGTCCGTCGCGGGACCGCCCGCTTCGCGGATCTCGAAGATCGGCGTCGCGGCCCCGAGGAAGCCGCTCATGTGGAATACCGGCCGCAGGGACGTCCCGGTTATGCCGAACGGGATCAGCGCCGGCGAATGGCTATGCACCACGGCCACGACGTCCGGCCGCGCGCGATAGATTTCGCTGTGAATGGCGCGCTCCAGATAAGGCTTTCGGCCGCGCGCGTCGAGCGGCTCGCCGTCCATCCCGAACTCCATGACATCCCGCGCGGTCACCGTCGCAGGAGCGATGCTCCTCGACAGCAGGAATCGCTCCGGATCGCTCTCGTTGCGCACGCTCACGTGGCCGAACCCGTCCACCACGCCCTCCGTGAACAGGATGTGGTTCGCGCTGACCAGGTCGTCGATCAACCCCTTGCGGCTCATGGGCGCTTCCTCCGTGTGATCTCCCGACGGCAGCGGTGCGGAACGCCGCCCGCTTGTATTAAACTCCCAGTCTAATCCGCCCCCGGCGGCGCAACCAATAACGAGAGGAGCGCCTTCCCATGATCCGGA
>JBOIEM010000152.1:0-12362 GCA_050741115.1 Burkholderiales bacterium | reverse complement strand
GCCATGTTGGCCTCGTAGGTGCCGTGCATGCCGAGCATGCCGAGAAACTGGCGGTCGGTCGCGGGATACGCGCCGAGCCCCATCAGGGTATTGGTGCAGGGGAAGCCCAACCGGCGCACGAGCTGGGCGAGTTCTTCCGCGGCGCCGCCCAGGACGACGCCTCCGCCGGTGTAGACCATCGGGCGCTTCGCCTTCATCAGCGCCTGGATCGCCTTCCTGATCTGGCCGACGTGGCCCTTGACGACCGGATTGTAGGAACGCATCTCGATCGTCTCGGGGTAGTGGAACTCCGCCTTCGCAGTGGTCACGTCCTTGGGAATGTCCACCACCACCGGGCCGGGGCGACCGGTCGCCGCGATGTAGAACGCTTTCTTCATGGTGAGGGCGATGTCCTTCACGTCCTTCACCAGGAAGTTGTGCTTGACGCAGGGGCGCGTGATGCCCACCGTGTCGCATTCCTGGAACGCGTCGAGCCCGATGGCGTGGGTCGGCACCTGGCCGGTAATCACCACGTGGGGTATCGAATCCATGTAGGCGGTGGCGATGCCGGTCACCGCGTTGGTCACGCCGGGACCGGAGGTCACAAGCGATACGCCCACCTTGTCGGTGGAGCGCGCGTAGCCGTCGGCCGCGTGCACCGCGCCCTGCTCGTGCCGCACCAGGACGTGCTTCACCCGGTCCTGCTTGAAGAGTTCGTCGTAGATGAACAGCACGGCGCCGCCGGGGTAGCCGAACACGTATTCGACTCCCTCCTCCTGCAGGCAGCGCACGACGATTTCAGCGCCGGTGAGTTCCATGCGATCGCTCGGGGCAACCGGAAACGTGTAACGTTACCGGTTGCCGCCCCAAGGGTCAAGCAAAATATCCCTTTAAACAGCAGGATAGAGCGAAGTGCGTGGTGCGGGGAGGCGTTGCTTGCACGGCATCCGCGATTTGCTAAGATGCCCCGGACCCGGCGGCCGAGCGCGCGGCAGGCGCGCCCCAAAATGCTCCACCCCGGCCGCCGGCCGTTGCCGGCAAGGCGAGACCACTGGCCACTCAGAAAGAACTTTCCGATTTCCTCGTCGAAGTCGAGCGCCGGGCTTACAAGCAGGCGCTGTTCGCAGTTCGGGACGATTCAATCGCACTGGACATCGTGCAGGATGCCATGCTCAAGCTCACCGAAAGCTACTGCGCGCGTCCGCCCGCCGAGTTGCCCCTGCTGTTCCAGCGCATCCTGCAGAACACCATCCGCGATCACTTCCGCCGCCAGAAGGTGCGCTCGATGTGGACGATGCCGATTTCGAGCTTGCTCGGAGGCGACGCCGATGAGGACGCCGATCCCCTGGAAACCCTCGACGTGGCGGATGACTCCAAGCATTCGGAGCCCCCGGCCGAGCAGGCCGAGCGTTCCCAAGTGCTTGCTTTTATTGAGAAAGCACTGGAGAAACTGCCGGCGCGTCAACGCCAGGCCTTCCTGCTGCGTTATTGGGAGGAACTGGACGTCACGGCAGCAGCGAAGATCATGGGTTGCTCCGAGGGAAGCGTGAAAACGCACTGCTCGCGGGCAAGTCATGCGCTCGCCGTTATCCTGGCGAAACAGGGGATCAAGCTATGAACCAGCCGGAGCACGAACTCGCGCGCAAGCTCGTCCAGTACCTGGATGACGGCGCGGATCAGCTTGAGCCACGCGTGCGCGAGCGGCTCGCCGCGGCGCGCAGAAACGCGTTGTCGCGTTACCGCGAGCAGCCGGCGCCGGTATTCGGCCTGGCGTGGGCCGGACAAGCGGCTCTCTGGCTGACGGAACACCGCCTCCACAGCGCCCGCCTGCTGATCGCGGCCGCGGCGCTCGTGCTCGCTACGGCGGGAATCGTCTACTGGCAGAGCACGCGGCTGGCGAACGGCGTGACCGACGTCGATTTCTACCTGCTGACCGATGAGCTGCCGATCAACGCCTACCTCGACAAGGGCTTCGATTCATGGCTCAAGCGCTCGTCGCGCTGATCGTCGGAATCTGTCTCGCATTGCCGGCCGCCGCGGCACAGGTCAAGGCAGACACCAAGAAGCCCGTCCGGCCGGCCTGGTCCGAGCTGAAGCCCGAGCAGCAAAAGATTCTCGCCCCGCTCGCGCCCGAGTGGGACAGCATCGATGCGACTCGGCGCAAGAAGTGGATCGAAATCGCCGACCGCTACCCCAAGATGAAGCCGCTGGAACAGCAACGGCTGCAGAAGAGGATGGCCGACTGGGCCAAGCTGACGCCCGCGCAGCGCGCGGCGGCACGGGACAAGTATCAGGCGATGAAGAAGCTGCCGCCCGACAAGCGGAAGGAAGTGACCGCTCAGTGGGAACGCTACCAGCGGTCGCTCGCGCAGCTGCCCCATTTCTCGCCGTCCGATCCGCCGGCACCGCCCGACCCGCACACCGCGGAAGCCGCAACGTCGGTAGCGGACTCTCCGCCTTCGGGCACCAAGCCGCCCGGCACCGCCACGGCAGGGACGCCCGCGCCGGCCGCTCAGTAGCCGCCGCGCCGCCTGAGGTGCCTTCGGCAGGCCTCGCACGACGCGCGCTCGCGCTGCTCTACGAAGCGCTGCTGCTCTCCGCCCTGCTGGTCGCGGCCGCCCTGCCCTTTCTCCTGATCACGCGCGGTGCCGACGCCGTCGTGGCGCGCCCGCTGTTCCAGGTCTATCTCGTCGCGGTCGCGGCGACGTACTTCGTCTGGCAATGGCGCGGCGGCGGCCAGACGCTGCCGTTGAAGACCTGGCGCATGCGCATCGTCACGCGCGCGGGCACCCCCCTTAGCCTGCGTCACGCCCTGTGCCGCTTCCTGTTCGCGCTCGCGGGCTGCGCGCTCGCGGGCGCCGGGTTCCTGTGGGCCCTGGTGGACCGCGAGGGCCTGTTTCTGCACGACCGCCTCGCCGGCACCAAGATCGTCACGGATGATTTATGAGGGATGAGGGATGAGGAAAAAGCTCTAGACCGGAATTGCGTCGGGTTCTACCCTCATCCCTCAGCCCTCCGCCGTCATCCCTATCTTCTTTCCTGCCACCACATCATCGCGATCGCGGCAGAGAGGAAGATCGCGGTGGGCGTGATCGCGGTCGCGAGCGGCGGCCAGCTGTTGAGCAGGCCCAGGTGGGAGAACAGTCGGTTGAGGAAGTGGAACAGGAGGCCCAACATGATGCCGGCGAAGATCTTGGCGCCGATCCCCGCCTGCCGGCTCGAAATGTGGGCGAACGGCAGCGCCAGCACCATCATCACGATCACCGCCAGGGGGTAGACGAACTTGGTCCACAACGCGATCTCGTAGCGCAGCGCCTTCTGCCGGTTCTCCTTCAGGTGCTGCGAGTAGGAATAGAGGTTCCACGCCGACATCTGCTCGGGCTTGACGAGCAGCACCGAGATCAAGTCCGGGTCGAGCACGGACTGCCACTCCAGCTCCGCGAACTCCCGCACCGAGGTCTTCCTTTCATCGAACTGCGTCTGGATGACGTCCCGCAGCACCCAGCGGCGGCCGCTCTGGTAGCTCCCGCGCTGCGCGTAGCTGACCGCGGTAAGCCGGGACTCGCCGTCGAACTCGTAGATGCGCACCCCCCTCAGCGTGGAATCAGGCAGCACCTCGATCACGTTGATGAAGCGGCGGTCATCCTTGATCCACAGCCCCGAGCGGAATTCCTGCGCCACCAGCCCGGTGATCGCCTGGGAGCGCAGGCGTTGCGCCAGCTGCTGCGCCGGCGGCGCGATGAACTCTCCGAACGCGAAGGTGAGCAGCGCGAAACCGAGGCCGATCGAGGCGAGCATCGCCGCGAAGCGCGTGGTGGATACCCCCGAGGTCCGCATCACCGTGTATTCCGAGCCCGCCGCGAGCTGCGCCAGCGCGAACAGCGTTCCGATCAGGGCGGCGACCGGAAACAGCGCATACGCGTGATCCGGCACCGACAGCAGCACGTAGATCAGGATCCGGCGCATGTTGTACGCGCCGCGCCCGACGTCCTTGATCTGGTCGACCAGGTCGAAAAATGCGAACAGCATCAGCAGCGCGAGCGTCACCAGCGCGGTCGCCGCCAAGATCTCCGCCCCGAGGTAGCGCCGGAGGGTTCTCATCGCACCAGCCGGAACAGCGAAAACACCATCAGCCGCCGGTAGAAGAGCGCAGCCAGCAGCAGCAGCATGACGGCATGCACGCCCAGCAGCCCCGCCACCGCGGAGATGCGCGACTGCGCGATCGAAGCCTGGGTGATCGAGAGCAGGTTGCTGTAGACCATATAGATCAGCAGCGCCAGAACGAGGTTCATCGAGCGCCCCGCCCGCGGATTGACGAACGACAACGGGATCGCCAGCAGCGCGAGAATCAGCGTGGCCGCCGGCACGCCCAGGCGCCATGACAGCTCGGCCAGATTGCGCGGCGTCGGCTCGCGCAGGAGCTCGAGGGTGGAAAGCGACTTGGTGGTGGGCACGCGCGGCGCGCGCGACTCCGCGGTGTCGATGCGCATCGCGTAGCGCTCGAATTCGTAGACCTTGTACTCCTTCGAGCCCGGCTCGCCCTCGTAGCGGCGGCCGTGGAGCAGGACCAGGAAACGGTCGCCGTTCTCCGCGGTCTCCTGGAAGCCGCGGGCCGCCACCATGACGCCCTGCCTGCCGTGCTGCGTCGAGCTCACGAACACGTTGGCGACGACGTTCTCCGCGCCGGCGATTTCCTCCACGAAGTACACGCGCTCCGCTTGGCGCGACTCGCGGAACACGCCGGGGGCGATCGTCGTCACGTCGCTGCGGCTGTCCATCTGGCGGCGGACTTCCTCGCTGTTCGATACCGCCCAGGGCGAGAGCACCAGCGAGAGCGCCGCGATCAGCAGCACCAGCGGCGCGGCGAACAGCAGCACCGGCCGTATCCATTGCGTGAGGCTCATGCCGGAGGAGAACCACACGATCATCTCGGAGTCGCGGTAGCTGCGCGTGAGCGTCATCAGCACCGCGATGAAGAGCGTCAGCGAGAGCAGCACCGGCAGGTAATTGATCAGGGCGAAACCGAGGAGCGCCACCATCCCCGAGGAAGTGATGGCGCCCGCAGCCGCCTGCCCGAGCAGGCGCACCAGCAGCATGGTAATGACAATGCCGACCAGAACGAAGAACGTCGCCGCCGCCGCGGTCGCGAGCTCGCGCAGGAGCGCCATCCGGAAGATCATCTGCTGGTGCCGCTCCGACTTGCTAGAATGCGCAATGAATCAGGCGCTAACCCGACACGGAGCGGATGGTGGAATTTAGCATAAAAAGCGGCGCGCCGCAGACCGGGGCGAACGGCTGCGTGGTGGCCGGGGTATTCGAAGCGCGCCGGCTCTCCGCCGCGGCGGCGGCCCTCGACCGCGCCGCCAGGGGATACCTCACCAAGGTCGTGCGCCGCGGCGACATGCAGGGCAAGCTCGGCACGTCGCTGCTGCTGCACGACGTGCCCGGCGCGGTCGGCCGGGTGCTGCTGGTGGGACTCGGCCGCGAGGGCGAATTCCGCGAAAAACAGTACCGCGAAGCGGTCGCCGCGGCGGTCGCCGCGCTCCATGGCACCGCCGCCGAGGAAGCCTCGCTCCACCTTACGGACCTGCCGGTCGGCCGGCGCGACGCGCAGTGGAAGGTGGCGCAGGCGGTGGCCGTGGCGGGCGCATCCGGATATCGCTTTACGCGGATGAAGAGCCAGAACGAGGACAGCCAACCGGCGTTGCGGCGCCTCACTCTCTCCGTCGACCGTGCCGCGCGCGAGGGCGCTGCCGCCGGCCTCGAGCACGGCCTCGCGGTCACACACGGAATGAGCCTCGCCCGCGACCTCGGCAACCTCCCGCCCAATGTGTGCACCCCCGCCCACCTCGCCGACGAGGCGCGCGAGCTTTCCAGACGCTATCGCATGAAATTGACCGTCCTCGGGCGCGAGGACATGGAGCGCCTCGGCATGCGCACGCTGCTGTCGGTTGCGCAAGGCAGCGCCGAGCCGCCCCGGTTCATCACACTCGAGTACCGCGGCGGTCCCAAGATCCAGAAGCCGGTCGTGCTCGTCGGCAAGGGCATCACCTTCGACACCGGCGGCATCTCGATCAAGCCCGCCGCCGAAATGGACGAGATGAAGTTCGACATGTGCGGGGCGGCGGCCGTCCTCGGCGCAATGAAGGCGGCCGGCGAGATGCGGCTCCCGGTCAACCTGGTCGGCGCCATTCCAGCCACCGAGAACATGCCGGGCGGCCGCGCCTCCCGCCCCGGCGACATCGTGAAGAGCCTGTCGGGTCAGACCGTCGAAATCCTCAATACCGACGCCGAGGGCCGGCTCATCCTGTGCGACGCGCTGACCTATGTCGAGCGCTTCCAGCCGGCGGCGGTGATCGACATCGCCACGCTGACCGGTGCCTGCGTCATCGCGCTCGGCCACGTCGCCACGGGCCTCTTCGCCAACGACGAGGAGCTCGCGAGCGAGATCGTCGCCGCGGGCGAAGACGCCTGCGACCGGGTGTGGCGACTGCCGCTGTGGGAAGACTACCAGGAGCAGCTGAAGAGCAATTTCGCGGACTTCGCCAACATCGGCGGGCGTCCCGCCGGGGCGGTGACCGCGGCATGCTTTCTTTCGCGCTTCACGAACAAGTACAAGTGGGCGCACCTCGATATCGCCGGCACGGCATGGAAGAGCGGGAAGGAGAAAGGCGCCACCGGACGCCCGGTGCCGCTGCTCACCCAGTTCCTCGTCACCCGCGCCCGCCGCGGCTAATCGATGACACAGATCGATTTCTACACGCACGTCGAAGACAAGTTGAGGATCGCCTGCCAGCTCGCGGGCAAGGCGTTCGCCCGCGGCCTCAAGGTGACGGTCTTTTGCGCCGACCGCGAGGCCGCGCAGCGTTTCGACCGCGCGCTGTGGACGACGCCTGCCATCGGGTTCGTGCCGCATTGTGCGCCCGATGACCCGCTCGCCGCGGAGACCCCGGTGATCGTCGACTGCCGCGGCGAGCGGCTGCTCAACGAGGAGGTGCTCCTCAACCTGCGCCCCGAGTGGCCGCCGTTCTTCAGCCGCTTCCGGCGGCTGATCGAGATCGTCAGCCGTGACGAGCAGGACCGCGCGCAGGCGCGGGATCGTTTCCGCTTCTACCGCGACGGCGGCTACGAGATCCGCACCCACGATCTCAGCACGACCGGTGACCGGTCACAGCTCTGATGGCCGAGCAGCCGAACCGCAAGGACGAAAGCGACGATCTGCTGAAGCGCGCCGACGCCCTGCTCACGCGGCTGCGCGGAGCGCCGGCGCCGGCTGCCGCAGCGGGGTCGCGCGAGGTTCCAACGCTGACGGAGGCGGTGGCGCCGCAAGGCGCGGAAACCGGCATTCCCACGCTGACCGAGATCGTCCCCGCGGAGCGGCTGCCCGCCGCGCTCCCCGCCTCCGGGGAAGTCATCTCGCGCGTGCAGGCCCAGAATCTCGAGCACAGCCTCTATCAGAAGTTGAAGAGCGACCTCGACCAGCAGATCGCGAGAATCATGCAGGAGCGGTTCATGCCGGACATCGGAGCCGCGCTCGACGCGGCGCTCGCGAAGATCAGCCTGGATATCAAGGCCGACATCAACGGCATGGTGCGCGCCTCGATCGAGGAGACGCTGCGCGCGCAGCTGAAGAATCTGCGCGTCGCGGTGGACGCGCGGACCGCGCTGCAGGAGGCGGAAGCCTCCGCCATGAGGGCCGCATCCCCGGATCCGGTCTATTCCGCAACGGCGCTCGCCAAGAGCTTCGAGCCGGCGGCGATCGAGGCGCGGTGGTACTCCGCCTGGGAGACTAACGGTTACTTCCGGGCCGGTCTCGACGAGTCCAATCCCCTGCGCTACTGCATCCTGCTGCCGCCGCCCAACGTCACCGGCACGCTGCACATGGGGCACGCCTTCCAGCACACGCTGATGGACGCCCTCGCGCGCTTTCACCGCATGCGCGGCTACAGCACGCTGTGGCAGCCGGGAACCGATCACGCCGGCATCGCGACCCAGATCGTGGTCGAGCGCCAGCTCGAGGCCGAAGGCACTTCGCGGCGGGAGCTGGGCCGCGACCGGTTCGTCGAGCGCGTCTGGCGCTGGAAGGAGGAATCGGGCTCCGCCATCACGCGCCAGATGCGCCGGCTCGGGACCTCGTGCGACTGGACGCGCGAGCGCTTCACCATGGACGAGGGGCTCTCCGCCGTGGTGACGGAAGTGTTCGTGCGGCTGCACGAACAGGGACTCATCTACCGCGGCAAGCGGCTCGTCAACTGGGACCCGGTGCTGAAGAGCGCCGTGTCGGATCTCGAGGTCGAGTCCGAGGAGGAGGACGGGACCCTGTGGCACATCCGCTATCCGCTCGCCTCCGGCGCCGCCTTCCTGATCGTCGCCACCACGCGGCCGGAGACCATGCTCGGCGATGTCGCGGTTGCCGTGCATCCCGGCGACACCCGCTACCGGGCCTACGTCGGGCAGGAGGTGCTGCTTCCCCTCACCGGCCGCAGGATACCGGTCATCGCCGATGACTACGTCGATCCGGAGTTCGGCTCCGGCTGCCTGAAGATCACCCCGGCGCACGACTTCAACGACTACCAGGTCGGCCTGCGGCACCAGCTCGAGCCCAGGGTCATCTTCACGCTGGATGCCCGCGTGAACGACAACGCGCCCGCCGCCTATCGCGGTCTCGACCGCTTTGAAGCGCGCGCGAAGGTCCTCGCCGACCTGAAGGACCAGGGGCTGATCGCGCAGGCGACGCGGCACCGGTTGAGGGTGCCGCGCTGCGGGCGCACCGGCGCGGTGGTCGAACCGATGCTGACCGACCAGTGGTTCGTGAAGATGGATGCGCTCGCGCAGCCCGCGCTGGAGGCGGTGGCGCGCGGCGAGATCCGCTTCGTGCCGGAGAACTGGACCGCCACCTACAACGACTGGCTCAACCGCATCCAGGACTGGTGCATTTCGCGGCAGCTGTGGTGGGGGCACCGCATCCCGGCGTGGTACGACAGCGAGGGCAGCATCTTCGTCGCGCGCACGCGGCAGGAGGCGCAGGCGCGGCACCGCCAGGCGATGCTCGGGCGCGTGCGCAGCGGCGGCAAGATCACGTCCTCCGACCTGCGACAGGACGAGGACGTCCTCGACACCTGGTTCTCCTCCGCCCTGTGGCCGTTTTCCACGCTCGGCTGGCCCGCCGACAACCCGGCGCTGCGCATGTATCTTCCCTCCTCCGTGCTGGTGACCGGCTTCGACATCATCTTCTTCTGGGTCGCCCGCATGGTGATGATGACGCTGCCCTTCACCGGCAGGGTGCCGTTCCGCGAGGTCTGCATCACGGGGCTCGTGCGCGACGCCGAGGGCCAGAAGATGTCGAAGTCCAAGGGCAACATCCTCGACCCCCTCGACATCGTGGACGGCATCGGGCTCGAGGCGCTCGTTGCGAAGCGCACCGCGAGCCTCATGGACCCGGGGCAGGCCGAGGCGATCGCGGATGCGACCCGGCGCCAGTTCCCGAAGGGCATTCCCGCCTTCGGCACCGACGCGCTGCGCTTCACCTTCGCGAGCCTCGCCTCCCACGGGCGCGACGTCAAGTTCGACCTCTCGCGCTGCGACGGCTACCGCAATTTCTGCAACAAGCTGTGGAACGCCACGCGCTTCCTGTTGATGAGCTGCGCGGGGCGCGACACCGGGATCGACGAGACGCTGCCGGCCGAGTTCTCGATCGCCGACCGCTGGATCGTGAGCCGGCTGCAGCGCGCCGAGGTCGAAGCCCACCGGGCCTTCCGCGAGTACCGTTTCGACAACCTCGCGCGCGCGATCTACGAGCTCACCTGGGACGAGTACTGCGACTGGTACCTCGAGCTCGCCAAGGTGCAGCTCGCGGCCGGCGGGGCGGCGGGCGAGCGCGCCACGCGCCGCACCCTCTCCCGCGTGCTCGAGACGATCCTGCGGCTCGCGCACCCGGTGATCCCGTTCATCACGGAGGAGCTGTGGCAGAAAGTGGCGCCGCTCGCCGGCAAGCACGGCGCCTCCATCATGCTCGCCCCGTACCCGGAGCCGCAGCCGGAGAAGCTGGACGAGGCGGCGGAGCGGGAGATCGCGCTTCTGAAGGACTTGACCAACGCCTGCCGCACGCTGCGCGCCGAGATGAACGTCGCGCCGTCGCAGAAGCTGCCCCTCCTAATCCAGGGCGAGCGCGCCCGGCTCGCGCCCTTCGTGCCCTACCTCGTCGCGCTGGCGCGGCTCGCCGAGGTGGTCATCGTCGAGGGCGCGTTGCCGGCGGCGGGCGCGCCGGTCTCGATCGTCGGGGACTACCGCATGATGCTGAAGATCGAGGTGAACATGTCCGCCGAGCGCGAGCGCCTGCACAAGGAGCGGCTGCGGCTCGAAGCGGAGATCGCCAAGGCGCAGGCCAAGCTCGAAAACCGGGAATTCGTCGAGCGCGCGCCGGCGCTGATCGTCGCGCAGGAAAAGGAGCGCCTCGCCCGCTTTGCTGCCACGCTTGCGAAAGTGAACCAGCAGCTGCAGCAGCTCGCCTGACGGCGGAGGCGCGCTCTGGCAGTGGCGCGAGCTGCCGCGCCTGCGGCGGGAGATCCGGCCGATCTACGTCAGGCTCGGCATTGCGAGCGAGTAAACGGGAAATCGGGAAGGGCGAATCGTGGGCACTAATACTTGGCGGGATCGAACGGCACCTTGCGCCCGACCAGACTCTCCAGCATGATCAGCTCCGCGTCGGTGTGATTCACCACCGGCGCTTTCTCGATCATGCGCGGCATGCCCCGGGGGTAGATGTAACGCGGCTCGTCGTGGTGGCGGGTGCGTACCGTCTCCGCCGCCGCGGGATCGTCCACCGGCGCCAGCGCCGCCTCCCCGTAGCAAGTGCACACATAGGTGCGCGCGCCGTCGAGCTCGACGTAGATGCCGGTGCCGCGGATGCCGATCGTCGCCGTCGCCGTCCGGATTTGCTTTTCCTTTCCCGGCTCGAACACCGAGAGCAGCGCGCCGGTCACGACGCGCAGCCCGCTCACCAGCAGCCGCGTCGCGTCCCCGGAGAGCTCGATCCGCGAGCGCGCACGCACCAGGAACGCGTCGCGCCCGACCACGACGAGGAGCTCGGCATCGGGCCCGGTCGTGATGACGTCTCCTGGCTTCACCTCCATCCCGCGCTGGGCGGGCTTTCCATTGACGCGCGCATCGCCCCGCACGCGGGCAACGCCCGACGCGATCGATCCCAGCGCCAGCGCCTGCCGCAGGCGGGCCATTTCCAGGGAGAGGGCGGCGCCCATCGCCGCCGCTCTTGCCAGCCACGCCCTGCGCGAAAGTCCCTGCTTTGCCATGAAACGCTCCGCGGGAAACGACCCGCGTCGCCCCCCTTCGATGAATGACGGCGGTCCCGCCCGGCATTTTGCACCAGAAGTCCCCGGGGCGGAAAAGCCCCGCGTCATGCGGGACTTCGCGCGCGGCGCGAGGGTCAGCGCCGCCTGCGGTAACCCCGCTCCCGTGGCACGACAACAGGGGCGCCGCATGGCGCTATCATCACGCCAATGAACCGCTTCTCCAGGGACGCGAGCCCCGATGCCGCCCTGATGCGCTCGATCCTCCAGCGCATCGCCACCGGCCCGGAGCTGAGCAAGGACATCACCCGCGAGGAGGCGCGCGCGGGCATGCAGCTCGTGCTCGAGGGCCGGGTCGATCCCGTTCAGGCCGGCATATTTCTGATCGCGCTGCGCATGAAGCGCGAGACCGACGAGGAAAACCTCGGCGTGCTCGAGGCCGTTCGCGCCGCCGCGACGCGCGCAGCGGCGGCCGTGGACGAGGTGATGGACGTCGCCGACCCCTACGACGGCTATGCGCGCACGCTGCCCGCGGCGCCGTTCCTCCCCGCCGTGCTCGCCGCCTGCGGCCTGCCCGCGATATCCCATGGCGTCGAGCGCATGGGACCGAAGTACGGCATCACGCATCGCCAGGTTTTGCGCGCGGCCGGAGCGCCCGTGGAATTGCCGGTCGCGGACGCCGCCGCGCGCGTCGCGGACCCCCGGATCGGCTGGGCCTACGTCGATCAGCGGGCGTTCTGCCCGAAGCTCCACGATCTGGCGCGGCTGCGCGAGCTCATCGTCAAGCGTCCGGCGATCACCACGGTCGAGGTCCTGGCCGGGCCGGTCCGCGCCCGCCGGCGCACGCACCTCATCACCGGCTACGTGCACAAGGCCTATCCGCGCATCTACGCGCTGCTCGCGCGCGCGGCCGGTTTCGACTCCGCGTTGATCGTGCGCGGGATCGAGGGCGGCGTGATTCCCTCGCTGCGCGCGAGCGGCAAGGCATTCTGCTACCACGATCTCGGCCCGGAACGCGAACGCGACCTCGCCCCGGCGGATTTCGGCATCGAGCCCCTGCGCGGCGCGCCCATGCCC
>JBOIEM010000151.1:0-13933 GCA_050741115.1 Burkholderiales bacterium | reverse complement strand
TCATCGCCTATCGCCAGAACGAGCGCGAGATCCGCCGCCGCGCGGAGACCCGGCTCCCCACGCGGGGAGCCGGAGAGTTCCGCTTCCTGGTCTACAGCGACAACCTGGAGACGCAGGCGTTCGTGGCACTGGTGAAGGGGGAAATCAGGCCCGAGCGGCCGATCCTGGTTCGCCTGCATTCCCAGTGCCTGACGGGCGATGTTTTCGGCTCGGAGCGCTGCGATTGCGGCGAGCAGCTCGACGCGGCGCTCGCGATGATCGACAAGGCCGGCGCCGGCGTCCTGGTTTACATGTTCGACGAGGGCCGCGGCATCGGGCTCCTCAACAAGATCCGCGCCTACGCGCTGCAGGACCAGGGCCAGGACACGGTGGAGGCGAATCATGCCCTCGGATTTGCCGCCGACATGCGCGACTACAAGGCGGGCGCGCACGTCCTGTTCGACCTGGGCGTGCGGAAAGTTCGCCTCATGACCAACAACCCGGACAAGGTGCGGCAACTGGAGGACTACGGCCTGACTGTCACCGAGCGGGTCCCGGTGGAAGTGCCCCCGCGCAAGTCCAACCGCGACTATCTCCGGACCAAGCGCGCCAAGTTCGGCCACATGCTCTCGCTCGTCGCCGAAGGCGGCTCCGGCCAGAAGGATTCTGGATCAACGAATCAGTATTCGGGGCCCACTTCGCGCAAGAAGCGCTGAGACAATCTGCGTGCGGGCCGGAGCCGCCTAAAAGGAGCGCGGCTGCTTTCCCGGACTGGTGGAGCCGAAGCAGCTGGTGCGCGACCACGTCGCGCCCGGCAAGGCGAAGAGATCACGCCGTTCTGGCGAACAGCCTCTCGCCCAGCCAGCCCTTGAGCAGGGTCGCGGCGCGCAGCGCCGCCGCGTTCCCATGTGTTCGTGCGAGGCGCTCGCAAGCCTCGCCAAAAGTTCTTCCGCGCAGCAGCATATCCAGCGCCTGCGCTTCATCGCGGTCGAGGGAGCGAAACTGCGCCCGTAAACCCTTACGCCAGATCAGCCATGCAACCGGACCGCGCCGTCGCCGCAGCCGCGGGAGGGGCTTTCCGGCATCGGTCGCCGCGCGCAGCGCGGGCACGTTGAAATGAAGGTCGAGCCGGCGCACCGAAGGATGCGGGCTGAAGCGCATGCCGGGCCAGGCGGCAGGCGCCCTGGCGGAAACTGCGCTGACCTCGAGCGCCGGATTGTCGGCGGCGTCGAATGCGAGCCCCACGGACCACTCGAAGGCGGCCATCTCGGCGAGCGCGCGCCGGCTGCGCCGCGGGCCAGACTTCCGCAGGAAGGCAGCGAGCCCGCCGCCATACCAGCGCAGATTGGCGAAGTGCGAGGGATGGGCCTCCACATAGGCGAGCGCGATGCGTTCGAAACCCTGATTTCCAAGCAACGCCTTCAATCCGGGATAGTCCTTGGCGAGCGCTCCGACCAGGCGCGCACGATAGGCGCTGGAGTAGATCTCGAGGCGCTCGCGCGCGGCGAGTCGGGTCGTGCTCACAACTTCCCGCTCGAAGCGGGCGTGCGGGCGGAAAACGCGGCGCTGGAACATGTGCTGCAGGCGTGCCAGCGCGCTCATGCCGCCCGCCTTTCCGGTCGTGCCCGGGCAGCCGCCGCGATGCGGCGCGCTGTTTCGAGCTCGGCGACCAGCTCGGCGAGCGGAGGAATCTTGTCGTCGCGCTCGATGATCGTCGGCACCGCGCCGAAACGCTTCACCGCGTCGGCATAGAGATTCCAGACCGCATCGACGACCGGGCGGTCGTGCGTGTCGATAACATGCTCGCCGCAGTCGTCATGGCCCGCGACGTGGATCTGCTGCACTCGCTCGCGCGGCACGCCGTCCAGGTACGCCAGCGGGTCGAAGCCATGATTGCGCGCCGAGACGTGGATGTTGTTGACGTCGAGCAGGATGAGGCAATCGGCGCGCCGCGCGACCTCGGCGAGAAAATCCCACTCCGTCAGGCGGGACGCGCGGAAAGTGACGTAACTCGAGACGTTCTCCAGCAGGATGCGCCGCCCGAGGAGTTCCTGCGCGCGGGAAACGCGCGCCGCGACATGCGCGATTGCTTCCTCGGTAAAAGGCAGCGGCATGAGATCGTGCAGGTTCCTGCCCGCGACGCCCGTCCAGCACAGATGGTCGGATATCCACAGCGGCTCGATGCGGGTCGCGAGCGCCTTGACCTGCCCGAGATATTCGCGGTCGAGGGCGTCCGTGCTGCCGATGGACAGCGACACGCCATGCATCGCGACCGGGTACTTGGCGCGGATGCGATCGAGGTAATGGATCGGCTTCCCGCCAGGGACCAGGTAGTTCTCGGTGAGGATCTCGAACCAATCGACTTTGGGCCGGGTCGCGAGGATGTCCGCGTAATGCGGCGCGCGCAGGCCCAATCCGAAGCCAATATCGAGCCTGCGCACAGACATCCGCTCGACCTCCGGGATGACGGCAATGCGCGAGCGGCGTGGCGCGCGCTCGTCAGCCTTTCGCCGCCTCGCGCGCGAACCTGGCCCTGGCGGCCTCGCAGTCCTTCTCGCTCATCAGCTTCATGCCCTGACCCCGGCAGGAATTGCCGCCGCCGCACTGGTTGCGCGCGATGCCGCAATCGCTCTGGCCCCTGCACTCGTTGACGCCGTGACACTCGACCTTCGCTTGCCGCACGGGGGAGGAGGGGTCCGTCGCGCAGCCGATCAACCCCGCGGCTGCGATGGCGACGGCGACACCCGTCCCGCATCGAATTGCCTTCACGGTATGCCTCCTTGGAAGACGAAAATCCTGTGTTTGGAATACGGGCGGGGAAGGCAATTGGATGCGGGGGATGATGATAGGGAAAAGCCGACTCCGCTTCGGGTGGGTCGATCTCAATAGCGGCGGATGAGCGTGAGTGTCGTGCCCTCGCGCTTCATCTCCATCCGGTTGAGGAAGCTCATGCCGAGCAGCGCGACGGGAAGCTTGTCGCCCTCGATGACGGAGGCGTCCACGTTGTTCAACGTGATGTCGCCGATCCGCAAGCTGTCGAGCTTCACCGCATAGACCGGAACGACGCCGTTGGCGGTCTGGGTCAGGGCTCGCGTGCCTGAAAGGTAATTGACGCCGGCGCGCCTTGCGTCTGCACTGGAGAGCACGACGGCGGTTGCGCCGGTGTCCACCAGGAACCGGAGGCTCACGCCGTTCACCACGCCGATGGTCGTGAAATGGCCGCGCGCGTCGGCGATAAGCGTGACGCTGTTCCCGCCGCGCGTGGGCGCCGCGCTTGCCACCGCCGCGCCCTCGCCGACCGCCAGCGTCCGGCGCTCACCGTCTACCTCGAAGACGGCGGACTCGCTCGATGCGGATATGAGCTTCACACCCTCCGGGGTGACTTGCCCGACGGTCAGCGTCCGCGGCGTTCCGCCGTCGATCGACACCACCGCCTTGCCAGCGGTGAGGCCGACGACGTTGATGTCCCCTGCGGCCGCGGCTCCGGCGCCGAGTAGGAACACCAGCAAAATTGCCCTAAGATTGAGCATGCTCGATCCCACTTGTTCCCGCTGACGACATTGAAACCGGTCGCTATTTTCCGGCATGCCGCGACCGAGGGTCCAGGCTATTTTGCCACGTACCTCGACCGTCATGGAGTCCCGTGGCAGGTGATCCGGATCGACCAGGGCGAGCCGGTCCCGGGCGATTGCGCGCGTTTCAGCGGCCTCGTCTTCATGGGCGGCCCGATGAGCGTCAACGACGATCTGCCCTGGATTGCGCCGGCACTCACGCTGATCCGCGCTGCGGCGGATGCCGGTGTTCCAACGCTCGGCCATTGCCTCGGTGGCCAGTTGCTCGCCAAGGCGCTGGGCGGCGCGGTGACGCGCAATCCGGTTAAGGAGATCGGCTGGGGCAGGGTGGACGTGGCGCCGAACGCAGCGGCCTCGGAGTGGTTCGGGAAGGGGCTCACGTCGTTCGATGCGTTTCACTGGCACGGGGAAACGTTCTCCGTTCCGCCCGGCGCAACCTGCATCCTGTCGAGCCGGTATTGCCCGAATCAGGCGTTCGTGCTCGGCCCGCATCTCGGCATGCAGTGCCACGTCGAGATGACGCCGGAGCTGGTGCGCACCTGGTGCCAGGACTGGGGGAAGGAGGTGGAGTCGCTCGCCCGGCGCATCGCATCGGTGCAGACCCCGGCCCGGATGACGGCATCGCTCGAGGACAGGACCCGCGCCCTCAATGCGATCGCGGACCGGCTCTACGACCGCTGGACCACGGGGTTCAGTCGCGGAAATTCTTGAACTGCAGCGGCACGTCGGTCACCGACTTGCGCACCAGCGCGATCGCTTCCTGCAGGATGTCCTTCTTGGCCCCGGTGACGCGCAGCGCGTCGCCCTGGATGCTGGCCTGGACCTTGAGCTTGCTGTCCTTGATGAGCTTGACCAGGCTCTTGCCGCGCTCCTGCTCGATGCCCTCGCGGACCTTGATCGTCTCCTTGATCTTGTTCCCGCTTATCGGCTCGACCTTGCCCGCCTCGAGCGCGCGGATGTCCACGCCGCGCTTCGCGAGCCGCTGCGTAAGCACGTCGCGCAGTTGACGCAGCTTGAATTCGTCGTCGGCGTAAGCGGTCAGGGTCTTTTCCTGGTCGTTGATCTCGACGCGCGCGTCCGAGCCCTTGAAGTCGAAGCGGTTGGCGATTTCCTTGTTGCACTGCTCGACCGCGTTGCGGATTTCGACGTGGTTCACTTCGGAAACGATGTCGAACGATGGCATGCAATCTCCCCTGTCAGCGCCGCCGCAATTTTATCGCATGTGAGACGACCGGCAGGCCGGTGGCGTCGTCGAACTCGGCGGCGGCCTCGACCGCGAGCCGCGCCACCTGCTCCGCTGAAAGACCGGGCTTGTCGTACGCGGCGTACATCGCGCCGAGCGCGAGGTCGGTTCCGGTGCCGATGGCGTAGAACTTGCGGTACTCCTGCACCGTGCGGTGCGCACCCACTCCGAAGATACCGTGGGGGTTCGCGATCAGCACGTCGAACTTGCTCGATTCGATGGTGTCGTCCTTGTCTCCCACCGTCACCAGGTAGTACTTCTCCTTCAGCACGGCGTGAAACGCCTGCCAGGTCTTGAAGATGTCGATGCTGCTGTCGAATCCCGCCGGCACGCCGCGCTGGGCGAAGTAGTCGCGCAGGATCAGCTTGAACGTGGACGTGCCGGAGCCCGCGATATAGCTGTCGCCGACCCTGACGATCTTGGTGTTGTTGGCGACATAGGCGGCCGACTCCTTGCCACTGCCCCACTTGGTCAGCGTGTCGGCGGCGATGGCGGCGTAGCCGTTCTTCCGGACGACGGCGATCGTTGTCATGATCCGCGCTTCAGCTTCGCGGCGATGCGCATCCGCAGCGCGTTGAGCCGGATGAAGCCCTCGGCGTCGGCCTGGTTGTAGGCGCCGCGGTCGTCCTCGAACGTGGACAGCGACTGATCGAACAGCGAGTCGCGCGGCGACGCGCGGCCCGTCACCATCACCGTGCCCTTGCAGAGCTTCACCCGCACGGTGCCGTTGACGTGCTCCTGGGTGTGGTCGATCAGCGCCTGCAGCGCGCGCCGCTCCGGGCTGAACCAGTAGCCGTTGTAGACGAGCCGGGCATAGCGCGGCATGAGGTCGTCCTTCAGCGCCAGCACCTCGCGGTCGAGCGTGATGGATTCGATCGCGCGGTGCGCCTTCAGCATGATGGTGCCGCCCGGGGTCTCGTAGCAGCCGCGCGATTTCATGCCGACGTAGCGGTTTTCAACGACGTCGAGCCGGCCCACTCCGTGCCTGCCGCCCAGCGCGTTGAGAGCCGCCAGCACTCTTGCGGGCGAGAGTTTGCGGCCGTTTACGGCAACGATGTCGCCGCGCCGGTAGGTGAGCGCGACATGCTGCGGCCGCGCGGGTGCCTTCTCGGGGGAAACCGTGATGCGCCACATGGATTCCTCGGGCTCGTAATCCGGGTCCTCGAGGATTCCGCCCTCGTAGGAGATGTGCAGCAGGTTGGCGTCCATCGAGTACGGCGCCGCGCCCTTCTTCCCTCCTCCTTCGATCGCGATGCCATGCGTCCTGGCGTACTCCAGGAGCTTCTCGCGCGAGGTGAGGTCCCATTCGCGCCACGGCGCGATCACCCGGATACCCGGGTCGAGCGCGTAGTAGCCGAGCTCGAAGCGCACCTGGTCGTTGCCCTTGCCGGTGGCGCCGTGCGCGACCGCGTCCGCGCCGACCCGGCGCGCGATCTCGATCTGGCGCTTGGCGATCAGCGGCCGCGCGATGGAGGTGCCGAGCAGGTACTCGCCCTCGTACTGGGCGTTCGCGCGGAACATGGGGAAGACGAAGTCGCGCACGAACTCCTCGCGCAGGTCATCCACGAATATCCGTCTGACGCCGAGCTGCCTCGCCTTGCGCCGGGCGGGCGCGAGCTCCTCGCCCTGCCCGATGTCGGCGGTGAAGGTCACCACCTCGCAGCGATAGGTGTCCTGCAGCCATTTCAGGATGACCGAGGTGTCGAGCCCGCCGGAGTAGGCGAGCACCACCTTTTTCACGTCGACCATAGGTCACCCTGGGTCTTGATCCGGCCCAGCAGGAGATACTCCATCAGCGCCTTCTGGGTGTGCAGCCGGTTCTCCGCCTCGTCCCACACCACGCTCTGCGGCCCGTCGATCACCGCCGCCGCCACTTCCTCGCCGCGGTGCGCCGGCAGGCAGTGCATGAAAAGGGCGTCCTTTTTCGCCGCCCGCATCATTTCCCGGTCCACCCGCCACGCCGCGAAGTCGCGCTTGCGCTTGGCGTCCTCCGATTCGCTCCCCATGCTGGTCCAGACGTCGGTGGTGATGAGGTCGGCGCCCTTCGCCGCCTCCATCGGATCCTCGAACTCCTCGTAATGCGTGCCGTCGCGCACGCCCGCGCGCCCGGGGTCGACCCGGTAGCCCGGCGGCGTCGAGACGCGCACCTTGAAATCGAACACCTCCGCCGCCTGCAGCCAGGTGTTGCAGACGTTGTTCGAGTCTCCGATCCAGGCCACGGTCTTGCCCCGGATCGAGCCGCGGTGCTCGAGGTAGGTGTGGATGTCGCCGAAGATCTGGCACGGGTGGTGGTCGTCCGTCAGGCCGTTCACCACCGGCACCCGCGAGTGCTCGGCGAAGCGCTCGATCAACGCCTGCTGGAAGGTGCGGATCATGACGATGTCCACCATGCGCGAGATGACGCGCGCCACGTCCTCGATCGGCTCGCCGCGGCCCATCTGGGTGTCCTGTGTCATGAGGGTGATCACCGTGCCGCCGAGCTGATGCATGCCGGCCTCGAACGACACCCGGGTGCGCGTCGACTGCTTCTCGAACACCATCGCGAGGGTGCGGTCGCGCAGCGGCTGGTAGGGGACGTAGCGCTTGAACATGTCCTTGATCCAGCGCGTGCGCTCGAACAGGTACTCGTACTCCTCTCGGGCGAAATCCTTGAATTGAAGAAAGTGCCGGACGGCCACGGGCGATGCTCCGGTCGCGCGGCGCGCTCAGGCCGTCTGTGCGGCAGGCTGCGGCGCGCTTTGCCGGTCGAGAAACGCGGTGACGACGGGGACGAGCGTCGCGAGCAGCAGCTCGGCCTCCTCGCGCTTGAAGTTGAGCGGGGGCAGCAGCCGGATCACGTTGTCCATCGTGACGTTGATGAGCAGGCCGCGCTCGAGCGCCTGCGGCACCAGTTCGCCGCAGGCGTGCTCGAGCTCGACCCCGATCATCAGGCCCTTGCCGCGGATCTCCCTGACGCCCTTCAGCCCGCCGATCTTCCGCGCGAGCTCGGCCCGGATGAAGTCGCCGATCGCGACGGCATTCTCCATCAGGCGCTCGTCCTCGATGATGGCGAGTGTCGCGAGGGCGGCGGCGCAGGCGAGCGGGTTGCCGCCGAAGGTCGAGCCGTGGTTGCCGGGCTTGAACAGCTCCGCGGCGGGACCGGCCGCGAGGCAGGCGCCGATCGGGATGCCGTTGCCGAGCCCCTTGGCGAGCGGCATCACGTCCGGCCTCACGCCGGAATGCTGGAACGCAAACCACTTGCCGGTGCGCCCCATCCCGCTCTGCACCTCGTCGAGCATGAGCAGCCAGCCGTGCGCATCGCAGATCTCGCGCAGGCCGTTGAGATAGCCGTCGTGGCAGATGTTGACCCCGCCCTCGCCCTGCAGCAGCTCCACCAGCACCGCCACCACGCTGCGATTCACCTCGGCAACGCGCCTGATCGCATCGAGATCGTCGAACGGCACGCGCACGAAGCCCGCAACCAGCGGCTCGAACCCGGCCTGCACCTTGCGGCTGCCGGTAGCCGACAGCGTGGCCAGGGTGCGGCCGTGGAACGCCTTCTCGAGCACCACGACGGCGGGGGCTTCGACGTTCTTCTTGTGGCCGTAGAGGCGCGCAAGCTTGATCGCCGCCTCGTTCGCCTCGCAGCCGGAGTTGCAGAAGAACACGTTGTCCATTCCCGAGAGGGCGGCGAGCCGGTCGGCGAGCTTTTCCTGAAGCGTAATCTGGTAGAGATTGGAGGTGTGCACGAGCTTGCCCGCCTGCTCGCGCACGGCGGCGACGTACCGGGGGTGCCCGTGGCCGAGACCGCACACCGCGACGCCCGCCACCGCGTCGAGATAGCGCTTGCCGTCCTCGTCCCACAGCCACGCCCCTGCGCCGCGCTCGAAGGCGACGGGCAGCCGGGTATAGGTGTTCATCACATGTGACATGATTCGATACCCAGAAAGCACGCACGGCGGCCGGAGCCGCCGTGCGGAACACTCGTATTCTTACCCTATCAACCCATGGTGCGCAAGAAGAATCGGGCGCGAACCCGGCGGAGCTATGCCATGGCCTTGATGCGCGCCGCGAGGCGGCTCTTGTGACGCGCCGCCGCGTTCTTGTGGATTATGTTCTTGTCGGCGATGGAGTCGATCACCGCCGCCGCGCGCTGCAACACCGCTCCCGCGCTCTTCTTGTCGCCCGCAACGATGGCCTTCCTGACGTTGCGGATCGCGCTGCGCAGTTCCGAGCGCATCGCGGCGTTATGGCGGCGGCGCTTCTCGGACTGCCGCGCGCGCTTTCTGGCTGATGCGATGTTGGCCATGGTGCCCCGATCCGTTAAAGGGGCGCTATGATACGGATAATGAAGGGATTTAGCAATATGCGGATACCCCGATGAACCTGCTCAAGGCGCTCGCGACGGTGAGCAGCATGACGCTCCTTTCGCGTGTTCTCGGGTTCGTCCGCGACCTCGTCATCGCCCGGGTGTTCGGCGCCGGGCTCGCAACCGACGCCTTCTTCGTCGCCTTCAAGCTGCCCAACCTGCTCCGCCGGCTGTTCGCGGAGGGGGCGTTTTCCCAGGCGTTCGTCCCGATCCTCGCCGAGTACAAGAACCGGCGCGGCGCGGACGAGACCCGGCTGCTGGTGGACCACGTTTCCGGGATGCTCGCGTCCGCGCTCTTCATCGTCACGTTGATCGGCGTCCTCGCCGCGCCGCTCATCATCCTGGTGACGGCCCCGGGCTTCACGCAGACACCGGACAAGTTCGACCTTACCGTGAGCCTGCTGCGGGTCACGTTTCCCTACATATTCTTTATTTCACTCACGGCGCTCGCGGGTGGCATCCTCAACACCTACAGCCGCTTCGCGGTGCCCGCGGTCACGCCCACCCTTCTCAACCTGTCGTTCATCGGCTTCGCCTTGTGGGGCGCCCCTTATTTCGATCCGCCGGTCAAGGCGCTTGCCTGGGCGGTGTTTGCGGGCGGCATCGCGCAGCTTGCCCTGCAGGTCCCCGTTCTTGCCCGCGTCGGGCTGCTCCCCCGCTTCAAGCTCAACCTGAAGTACGAAGGCCTCTGGCGCATCCTGCGGCAGATGGGGCCGGCGGTGTTCGGGGTTTCGATCAGCCAGGTGAGCCTGGTCATCAATGTGATCTTCGCGTCCTTTCTGGTGACCGGGAGCGTTTCCTGGCTCTACTACGCCGACCGCCTCATGGAGTTCCCGATGGGGTTGCTCGGCGCCGCGCTCGGCACGATCCTGCTGCCGAGCCTCGCCAAGCACCACGCCGAGCGAGCGGCGCAGGCATATTCCGGGCTGCTCGACTGGGGGTTGCGGCTCACGCTGCTCCTCGCGACACCAGCCGCAGCGGCGCTCGCCCTGCTCGCCATTCCGCTGGTTGCCACGCTGTTCCATTACGGCGCGTTCGGCGCTGAGGACGTCTACGCGACGCGGCGCGCGGTGATCGCCTACAGCGTGGGGTTGATCGGGCTCGTCATGGTGAAGGTGCTCGCGCCCGGCTTCTACGCGCGCCAGGACATCAAGACACCGGTGAGAATTGCGCTCGTGACGCTCGCGTTGACCCAGCTCATGAACTTTGCCTTCATCATTCCGCTCAAGCATGCGGGGCTAGCGTTGGCGATCGGCCTGGGCGCGTGCATCAACGCGGCACTGCTGCTGCGGGGACTGCGGCGCCGCGAAATCTACACGCCGCAGCCGGGCTGGCCGGCGTTCCTGCTCAAGCTCGCAATCGCGGTCTACGTCATGTCCGCCGCGCTGTGGATCGCCACCCCCGGGGACGCAGCCTGGCTCGCCATGGGCGCCGCCACGCGCGCCGCAAATCTGGCCTGGGTAGTGCTGCTGGGCGCGGCGTCCTATTTTGCGGCGCTGTGGCTACTGGGCTTCCGAATCAAGGACTTCTCGAAGCGCGCAGCCGCATGACCCTGCCCGATTCGCTGCTATCGCGAGGGAGGCGGCTTGTGTGCCGACCCGCTAAACGGTAGATTGGGATCATGATCATTGTCGAGCGCCTGACATCCCGGAGTTCCGTTGCGCTGTCGGTCAGCATCGGCTACGCCCGCACGGGGGGCGGGAGCCGAGCGGGCATGCGATCGCGCAGTCCGGATGGAGACTGTAGTGGTCAATACCCCGCCTGCAACCCCGCCGTTCTGCTTTTCCTTCCAGCTTTTTCCACCTAAGCCCAAACCAAGGAGCCGCCATGCTCGAGCGTTTGTTAAGCGTCCTGTTTGGGTTGATTTTTTCTGTGTCGGCACTGGGCCAAAGCGTCCTGCGAGTATCCGCGATCCCCGACGAGGCCCCGACCGAGCTGCAGCGCAAATTTACGCCGCTCGGCGCCTATCTCCAGAAGGAGACCGGAATGAAGGTGCAGTTCATCCCGGTCACCGACTACGCGGCGGTCGTGGAGGGCCTGGCCGCCGGCAAGATCGACATGGCATGGCTGGGCGGATTCACCTTTATTCAGGCGCGCCTGCGGACCGGCAACGCGATCCCGATCGCGCAGCGCGTCGAGGACGAGAGATTCACCAGCAAGTTCATCGCCAGCACCGTGAGCGGCGTCAAGAGCCTTGCCGACCTCAAGGGCAAGAATTTCACCTTCGGGTCGGTGTCCTCGACATCCGGCCATCTCATGCCGCGCTTCTTCCTGATCCAAAACAAGATCAATCCCGAAAAGGATTTCAAGCGCATCGCTTTTTCGGGGGCACACGACGCGACCGCGCTGCAGGTGGAATCCGGCAAGGTTGAAGCGGGGGTGCTGAACGCCTCGGTATGGGACAGGCTGGTTGCCGAGAAGAAGGTGGACACCGGCAAGGTAAGAGTGATCTGGACCACGCCGCCATACTATGACTATAACTGGACCGTGCGTGGCAATCTCGATTCCACGCTGGTGAAAAAGCTGACAGCCGCGTTTCTCAAGCTCGATCCGAAAGTCCCGGAGCACAAGGACGTTCTTGACCTTCAGAGGGCGAGCAAATTCATCGCGACCAAGCCCGAGAACTACAAAGGCATCGAGACGGCGGCGCGCTCGGCCGGACTGCTCAAATAGCACGCGCCCGTTACGGCACAGGAAGGGCCACAAGTTGAGCCTCACCTTCAACAAGGTCAGCCTCGAGTATCCGAACGGCGTGCGCGCCGTCCACCGGGTCGACTGCGAAATCTACAGAGGCGAGCGGGTGGCCATCATCGGTCCGTCGGGGGCCGGCAAGACGTCGCTCCTGCGCATGCTCGCCACGGCGCTCCGCCCGTCTTCGGGCACGATCGGTGTGCTCGATGCCAACCCCTGGAGGCTCGATCGCAGCGGGCTCCGCCGGCTGAGGAGCCGCATCGGCATGGTGCATCAGGCACCGCCCATTCCCCCGCGGCAGCGGGTCGTCACCGCGGTTCTTGCGGGCCGGCTCGGCCGGTGGCCGGCCTGGAAAAGCCTCGCTTCGCTCGTCTATCCGCTGGACATACCCGGTGCCGAACAGATGCTGGAGCGGATGGAGATCGCGGACAAGCTGTTCGAGCGCTGCGACCAGCTCTCGGGCGGCCAGCTGCAGCGCGTCGGGGTGGCACGCGTGCTCTACCAGCAGCCCGACCTGATACTCACCGACGAGCCGGTCTCGGCGGTGGACCCCGCCTTGTCCGACCGTGTCGTCGGCGAGCTCAACCGCGAGGCGATGGAGCGCGGTGTGACGCTGGTCGCGAGCCTGCACGCCGTGGATCTCGCGCTGCACCGGTTTCCGCGAATCATCGGCCTGCGGGCCGGCGAGATCATGTTCGATCTGCCGCCGGTGCGGGTCAGCGACGGCATGCTCGCGGAACTCTACGCCTCTGAAACGCGGACGGTTCCGACGCAGGACAATCAGCCGCTCGCAACGGTCCCGGCGGGCATGCGCCGCAGGAGCATGTTTTCCTGAGCGCCGCGCGCGGACGCCGGGAGAGTTCCACGCGTATGTCGGTCCGCTGCATCAGCCCTCAACCATGAACTCCGCCTTGCACCCGCGTGATCCCGCAGCGGCGCCGCGGCTGCTGCTGGCCGTCTGCATAATCGCCCTCCTGTGGCCGGGCTTCAGCCTGACCGAGTTCGAGCCGGCGGCTCTCTTCGAGGAGCGCAGCCGCGCGACCATCGTCAAGTTCGTGGGCACGTTCTTTCCGCTCGAGACGTCCCCGGAGTTCCTCGGGCTCGTGCTCAAGTCCACGCTCGAGACACTCGCCATCGCGACTGCGGGCATGGCGTTCGCGGTACTGATCGGTTGGCCGCTCGCGCTGGTTGTCACGCGCAGCCTCTCGATTTCCCGCATCGGTCCTGGGCCCGGTAGGGTGCCCGGACGCCTGGTACGTCTGCCGGCGCGGTTCGTTCTCATGTTCTTCCGCAGCATTCCGGAAGTCGTGTGGGCCCTGCTCTTCGTGCGCGCCGTGGGACTCGGGCCCGCCGCCGGCGTGCTGGCGATCGGCGTTACCTACGGTGGAATGCTGGGCAAGGTCTATTCGGAGATCCTGGAATCCAACGACACGCGACCCGCGACCGCGCTGCTGGAAACGGGCGGAGGGCGGATCGCGGCGTTTTGCTACGGAATGTGGCCGGTCGCGCTGCCCGAGCTCGTGTCGTATTCGGTCTACCGCTGGGAGTGCGCGGTGCGCGCCTCCGTCATCATGGGATTCGTCGGCGCGGGCGGCTTGGGGCAGCAGATGGAGCTTTCCATGCGCATGTTGAACGGTGGAGAGATGAGCACGATCCTCCTGACATTTCTGCTGCTGGTGGCGTTGGCGGACGCTGTCAGCGCGGTGCTGCGCAAGGCGACCGCATGAGGGGTGCGCACTGGGGAGTCGTGGCCGGCCTGATCGCGGCGATCTGGGCGAGCTTCGCCTACCTCAGGCTCGACCTCGGCCAGCTGCTCACGCTGGAAGCGCAAGCGCAGATGTGGAAGTACACCCTGTCCTTTTTCCCACCGGACCTTTCCGCCGAGTACCTCAGGCGGATCGGGCAGGGCACGCTCGAAACGATCGCCATATCCGCGATCGGAACGGCACTGGCTGCAGTGCTCGGGCTGCTGCTTGCGCTGCCCGCGGCCGGGCGCCTCGGTGCCGTGCCGCGCGCGATGGCGCGACTCATCCTGAATTTTCTGCGGTCCATACCCGAGCTCGTGTGGGCGGCATTGATGGTGATTGCGGCCGGGCTCGG
>JBOIEM010000150.1:0-4543 GCA_050741115.1 Burkholderiales bacterium | reverse complement strand
CCCAGGGGCGTGTCGCTGGAGCAATGCGATCTCGGCCTGGGCCCGGGCAAGCTCGAAGGCGCCGCCGCCCGGCTGCCGCGCTACTTTCCCGACACCGACCGGGTGCAGGACCTGGAATCCAGGCTGTTGACCTGCATGGTCGAGCGGCAGGGATTCAATCGTGACGACATCGTGCGGAGGGCGATCAGCCGCCCGGCGAGCGATGGCTCCGATATCGAAGCCCTGGCGCTCTATATCACTTCCCGGTCGAACGGGATGCAGATGAACGTCTCGCTCAGCCACCAGAAGGAGTACGACGCGTACAAGGCCGGCGAGTACCTGTTCTTCCGGCGCAGCGGCCAGACCGATTTCGCGTGCGTGCAGTGTCACGGCGAGGCCGGGAAGCGCATTCGCCTGCAGGACTTGATCCACATGACCGACAAGAAGGGCATGCAGGGCGTCGTATCGACGTGGCCGGCGTACCGCGGCGCGCATTTCGTGGTGCGCACCATGCAGTGGCGGCTCTACGACTGCTTCTGGCAGATGCGACTGCCCGAGCTGAAGTACGTTTCGGACACCTCGATCGCGTTGATCACCTATCTGCATTACCAGGGCAACGGGGCCGTGATCCAGGTGCCCGGTTTCAAGCGCTGAGGACGACGGAAGCGTATGCGCAACGCACGATTGATCTGGATGGCGGTGGGCGCCCCGGTCCTGATCGCCGCGGGCTGTGCGACCTTTCCCGACCCGGCGGCGACGCGCCAGCTGGCGGAGAAGATGGTGAGCGAGGACTTCACCGCGCCGGCGCCGCACCTGCTCAAGCGCCTGGTGCAGGACCGGTCGCAGACGATCTGCAGCAAGATCGGGGGCGCCGCGCTCACGCAGGAGGAGGCCGCCGAGGTGGTGAAGCTCGCGCGCGCCTCGATCCAGTACCCGGCCTCCGGGAAGCTCGTCGGCGACTGGAAGATCGGCAACAAGCTCGCGCACGACGGCGCCGGCGATCGCATCCAGGGCGGAAGGCTCGAGAAGCGGAAGGAAAACGGCGGGCTCTGCCAGAACTGCCATGCCCTCGCTCCCGGTGAGATCAACGTGGGCAACGTGGGGCCAAGCTTGACTGGCTACGGTCTGCAGCGCGGGAATTCGGAGGCGATCGCCAGACTCACCTACGAAAGAATCTACAACGGTTGGGCGTACGTGCCCTGCTCCAACATGCCGCGCCTCGGCGCCACCCGCCATCTGACGCCGGAGCAGATCGCCGACCTGGTGGCGTTTCTGATCGACCCGCAATCGCCCATAAACAAGCGATAAAACGGACGCTAGCGCGCCGTTTTATCCGCGCGCGTTCGAGCGGACGATCGAATCACCGCTCACCGCGCGCACCGGAGACGACCCCGCGCCTCATGTCGATTTCGCGGCGTGAATTCCTGCAGATGCTGGCGGTCGCGGCAGCGCAGGGCATGCCGCTCGCGGGGCGTGCGGCGCAGCGCAGCGACGCCCTTTACGACCTGCCGGGGCCGCGCGGCGATGTCACCCTGCTCCACTTCACCGACTGCCACGCCCAGCTCCTGCCGATCCACTTCCGCGAGCCCGACGCCAACATCGGCGTCGCCGACGCGCTCGGCAGGCCGCCGCATCTCGTCGGCGAGGCGCTGCTTCGCCACTTCAGGATCGCGCCGAAGACGCGGCTTGCGCACGCGTTCACGCATCTCGATTTCGCGGCCGCCGCGCGCAGGTTCGGAACGGTCGGCGGCTTCGCCCACCTTGCCACGCTGGTGAAGCGGGTGCGCGCGCAACGGACGGGCGCGCTGCTGCTCGACGGCGGAGATTCCTGGCAGGGTTCGGCCACGGCCCTCTGGACCCGCGCGCAGGACATGATCGAGGCGAGCCGGTTGCTCGGCGTCGACGTCATGACCGGCCACTGGGAATTCACCTACGGCGCCGCCCGGGTGCAGGAGGTGGTGAAGAAGGATTTCGCCGGGCGAATCGAGTTCCTCGCGCAGAACGTCAAGACGGCGGATTTCGGCGACCCGGTGTTCAAGTCGCACGTGATCCGCGAGGTGAACGGCGTGCCCGTCGCGATCATCGGCCAGGCGTTTCCGTACACGCCGATCGCCAACCCGCGCCATTTCGTGCCGGACTGGACGTTCGGCATCCAGGAAGAGGGCCTGCAGAAGGTAGTCGACGAGACGAGAGCAAGAGGCGCGCAGGCAGTGGTACTGCTGTCGCACAACGGCATGGACGTGGACGTGAAGCTCGCCTCGCGCGTCACCGGAATCGATCTCATACTCGGCGGCCACACGCACGATGCCGTGCCCGAGCCGCTGGCGGTCAGAAACCGTGCCGGCATGACCCTCGTCACCAACGCGGGATCGAACGGCAAGTTCCTCGCCGTGGCCGATCTCGACGTGCGGGGCGGAAAAGTGCGCGATTGCCGCTACCGCCTGCTGCCGGTGTTCTCCAGCCTGATCGAGCCCGACGCGGAGATGGCGGCGCTGATCCACCGCGTGCGGGCGCCCTATGCCGGGCGGCTCGCCGAGAAGCTCGCCGTCACCGAGGGGCTGCTCTACCGGCGCGGCAACTTCGTCGGCACCTTCGATCAAGTCATCCTCGATGCGCTGATGGCGGTGAAAGGCGCCGAGATCGCATTCTCTCCGGGGTTCCGCTGGGGCACGACGATACTCCCCGGCGAGGCGATCACGCTCGAGCACGTGATGGGCCAGACCGCCGTGACTTACCCCTACACGACCGTCACGGATATGACCGGGGATGCGATCAAGAGCATCCTCGAGGACGTGTGCGACAACCTGTTCAACCCCGACCCCTACTACCAGCAGGGCGGGGACATGGTGCGCGTGGGGGGAATGCGCTACCGCGTTGACCCGACGCAGAGAATCGGCAGCCGCATCAGCGGCATGACTTTGAGCGGCAAGGCGATCGAGGCCGGGAAGCGCTACAAGGTGGCGAGCTGGGCGCCGGTCGCGGAGGGTGCGAGCGGCGAGCCGGTGTGGGAGGTTCTCGCGCGCTACCTGAGGGACAGGAAAGTCGTGCGCCCGGTCCGTCCCAACCGCCCTGCGCTCATCGGCGTCGAGGGCAATCCCGGCCTCGCGGCGTCGGCTGCCTAGCGGGCGTCTACGGGCGTCGCCACGCGCACCATCGCGTCGCGCTCGGCGAACCAGTCCTTCGCGTACTCGCAGTTGCGATAGTCATCGAAGTAAGGGCCGCCCAGCGTGTAGTGGACGAGGGCGGCGTCCTTGCGTGGCTTGTTGTAACCCACGAGGTGGTTCCAGCGGTCGGGCAACGCTCCGATAAGGTCATCGTCTCCCAGCCACTTGAACTGGTGGAGGTCGAGTCCTGATGCGTGGTTCACATACTCCGGGGTTAGCGCACGGCAGCGAGCGTTGTTGAACAACAACACGCTCGACCAGTTCTTCTTCTCGTACTTGCTCTGCGGCTCGCCCAGGAACTTCACCGTTTCCCGCGGCACGTGGTTGTGCTTGACCACCATCACCGCATAGCGGTCGTCCCGCAACGCCCAGAGATGGGCAATGTCCTCAAGCATGAGCATGTCGCAGTCCATGAACACCGACCAGCCCGCGTAGCCGGAAAGGTACGGCGTCAGGAAACGCGAGAAGGAAAAATCGGTGCTCTGCAGCGAATGGCGCTCGCGGGTGAGCACACCCCGCAACTGGGACAGCATGAGCGGCGCGACCGAGACCGGCTGCGAAGCGCGCGCCTGGATGCTGTACGCGAGAACGCTGTAGGCGACCGCCTCGCGCGGGTCGTAACCGATGAAGACGTTGATCATGCTCGGTTGTCGTTTTCGGGCAAGGATACCACGCGGTCCGCTCGCCATTTCGGGGGGTGGATCGGGGGTCCGGATTCGTGCGCGAACTGCGTGAAATAGAGCCGTGGCATGCAGCACGGGCCTGGGCTACACTCCCGGTCAGTCAAAAATCGGGAGCAACATGATCCATCGGAACGTCCAGCTGCTCTTCGGCCTGTTCACCCTGTCCGGCTTCACCGGGCTCATCTACGAATCCATCTGGTCCCACTACCTGAAGCTCTTCCTCGGCTCCGCCGCGTTCGCGCAGTCGTTCGTGCTCGCCGCGTTCATGGGCGGCATGGCGCTCGGCGCCTGGATCGCGAGCCGCGCCACCCGGCGAATCGGGAACCTGCTCGCCGTCTACGGCTGGATCGAGGCGGGGATCGGCCTCGCCGCCCTGGTGTTCCACGAGGTGTTCGTCTGGCTCACGCAGGCCTCGCTCGAGACGGTCATTCCGGCGCTCGGCTCGCCGCTCAGCGTCGAAATCTACAAGTACACGCTGTGCGGGGTGCTGATCGTCCCGCAGACGGTGCTGCTCGGCATGACCTTCCCGCTCATGAGCGGCGCCGTGATCCGGCGCAGCCCCGAGGCGAGCGGGCACCACCTGGCGATGCTCTATTTCACCAACTCGATCGGCGCCGCGGCCGGCGCGCTGGCGGCGGCGTTCCTGCTGCTCGGCTGGTTCGGCATGCCGGGCACCATGCGCGCGGCCGGCGCGTTGAACCTCGTGCTCGCCGCCGC